>JBDRSZ010000170.1:0-24758 GCA_043824415.1 bacterium
GGCTCTTCCTCGCCCGTATCACGAAGTTCCGCGACATCGGTGTGACGGAACAGGGCATTGTCATCAAAATTGATCTTGGCATCAGCAGCCAGGAGCCTGCCGTCCTTCGTGATGACTAGGGGATTAATTTCCGCCAAGGAAGCATCCGTCCCGACGAAGAGTTTGTAAAGATTCAGGATCAGACTCGTTCCCTCCCGGATCAGATCCTTCGGCAGATTCAGCCTGAAAGCCATCTTCCTCGCCTGGAAACTCTGAATTCCCACCCTCGGATCGATCTGCTCTTTCAAGATCTTCTCAGGGGATTCGGCTGCTACGACTTCGATTTCTACGCCGCCTTCCTCCGACGCGATCACAGTGACACAGGAATACTCCCTGTCCACCACCATGCCAAGGTATAGCTCCTTCTCAACCTCCAGCGCCTCCTCCACCAACGCCTTTCGAACGAGCTTGCCCTTCGGCCCCGTCTGATGGGTCACCAACGTCATACCGATGACTTCCGAAGCCTCCGCCTCTGCATCTGCGGGAGTATCCGCGAGTTTAATGCCCCCGCCCTTTCCCCTTCCCCCGGCATGTACCTGAGCCTTGATGACAACCTTCTTCCGGATTTCTTCCGTCGCTTTCCGGGCAGCCGCGGGCGCATCCACCACCCTTCCCTCAGGAACGGGTATCTTGTACGCCCGGAACAACTCTTTGGCTTGATACTCATGAATTTTCATAGCAGACCTTTCATCTTATTCCATAGCGCTGTGAAACCGCACACACAATGATGACTTATAGTATTGTCAGTTAAATCTTCGTTTTATTTGCAAAATAAACTTTAAATATCAAAAATAAAAAATCAAAATTACATATTAAAATTCAAAATGTTTATCTTCTGTTTAGATCGCTCAACAAAACAAAATACCGACTTCAATGAACAATGACTTTTTAAATTTTGATTTGTAATTTTTCATTTTGATATTTGATTTTTTATTTATTGCGGCTTCGCCGCACTAGGTATTCATCCATCGATTTCGCGGCCACGCGTCCGTCGCCCAAAGCAAGGATGACCGTCGCACCTCCGCGTATCGCATCGCCCCCGGCATAAACGCCCTCGATGTTCGTCATGAGTGCGCTATCGACTTTGATCGTGCCCCATTTGGTCGTCTCCAATTCCGGGGTGCGGTCTAAGAAAAGACGGTTGGGCTCGTTCCCAATGGCCTCCACGACCGTATCGAACGCCATCGTAAACTCACTCCCCTCTACGGGCACGGGCCGAGGACGTCCGCTGCTGTCCGGTTCGCCCAACTCCATTCGGAGGAGCTCGATTCCCATCACCCAGCCATGCTTATTGCTCAGGATGCGGATCGGATTGACGAGTTCATGAAAAACAACGCCCTCCTCCAGAGCGTGCTGAATCTCCTCGTCCCGAGCGGGGGATTCCTTCTTCGTCCGACGATACAGGACATGCACTTCCTCCGCTCCGAGCCGCACCGCACACCTGGCGGCGTCCATCGTCACATTGCCCGCTCCGATGACGCCGACCTTTTTTCCGCATACGATGGGCGTGTCGTATTCCGGGAATTTGTACGCTTTCATCAGATTAATACGAATAAGAAACTCATTCGCGGAGTACACGCCCTTCAATCTCTCGCCCTCAATTCCCATGAAGCGAGGCGCTCCGGCTCCGGTCCCCAAAAAAATCGCATCGTACATTTCTCTCAATTCTTGGAACGTCATATTCTGGCCGATGATTTCGTTCCGTCGGACTTCTACGCCGATCTCATCTAAATATGCGATTTCATAGTCCAAAATAGTTCGGGGCAGCCTGAATGCGGGGATGCCGTATTGAAGCACGCCTCCGGCCATGTGCAGCGCTTCGAACATGACGACGCTGTACCCTAATTTCCGTAAATCCACCGCGCAACTGATGCTCGCCGGGCCGGAACCCACGATGGCGACCTTCCCTGTCCTGTCCTTTATCTCAACCGTTTCCTTGATACCATGCGTCATCGCCCAGTCGGCGATGAACGCTTCCAATTTGCCGATATTAATTCCGTTGCCGCTCTGTGCCAACGGGCATACACCCTCGCACTGCACTTCCTGCGGGCACACCCGACCGGAAATCGCGGGTATCGGGTTGTCTTTCTTGGCGATCAAATAAGCTTCTCGGTAGTTGCCGAATGCGATTTCCCTGATGATTCGCCTGATTTCCATTCGTGCAGGGCAGAGCGATTCACAGGGTGCATTCTGACACATGATGCATCGCTGCGCTTCCGCGACGACTTCATCTTCGTCGTAGCCCAACGGAACAGAGTCGAAATTATGGATTCGCTGCTCAACCCTCTGTTCCGGCATGTGTACCCGGATGCCGCCGATGCGAATCATGCAACACCGCCCTCGTAGTGAGACAAGGCCTTGGCCTCCTCCGACCTGAACATCGTCAGCCGGCTGATGACGTCGTCGAAATTCACCCGATGCGCATCGAACTCCGGGCCCGAAACACAGCACAGCTTCATCGTTCCATCCACGTATACTCGGCAGGAACCGCACATCCCCGATCCATCGATGATGATCGTGTTCAGGCTCGCAATCGTGCGAATGCCGTGGGATCTGGTCATCTCCGCCACGGCCTTCATCATCACGGGCGGTCCTATCGTGATGACCCGGTCGATGCCGCCCTCCTCTTTGTACTTCTGGATCAATACTTCGAGGACATCCGTGACGAATCCGCGCCGTCCTTTCGACCCGTCGTCCGTCGTGATGTGCATCTCTGAGCTGATTTTTGCGATCTCTTCCTCAAGCAGCAGTAGCGATTCGGTTCTAGCACCAATGATCGAGATGACCTCGTTCCCCGCATCGGAAAGGGCTCGCGCCACGGGATAGATGCAGGCGATTCCTGTCCCCCCTCCGATGCAGACGACGCGTCCGAACTTCTCGATTTCGCTCGGATTCCCCAGCGGCCCGACGCAGTCGAGAATAGTATCCCCCTCGTTGAGCGATGCCAGCTGCTTCGTCGTCTTGCCCACCACTTGAAAAACAAGAATGATCGTTCCCTTTTTTGGATTTACATCAGAGACGGTCAGGGGAATCCGCTCACCCTCCTCATGGATGCGTAGAATCACAAACTGTCCGGGTCTGTACTTTTCCGCGACGAGCGGAGCCTCCACCTCAATCGCATAATTCTCGGCGCTCAAGATTTTTTTCTTCAGGATGGCATGCTTCATCGGACGGCCTCGACTTCCTCGGAAGTCACCCAGATGGCAAAATCGGGACAGAACATCTCACACATGCCGCAGCCTATGCATGCCTCCTGCTTCACCACAAGCGGATAGGATTTACCATAACGATTTGCACTGTCCGACACAGCCAAGACGTCTGCCTGACAAATCTCAATACAGATCAAACATCCTTTGCATCTATCCTCGACCGTATGGATTTCGTATCTCATCCTCTATCCAAAAATTTACCCACGATAATTTTCCGATAGGCTCTGATATCCAAATATTCCATCGAAATATTATTTCTCATAACCGTGTTATCGTTATAGAACTTCATGCGTTCCACTGGACTCCCAATCCGGCTCTCGTTGGCATAGTAGAGCAGACAGGGTGAAACAATTTCAATCATAGAAAAACCCTGTCTCAATAACGCATCCATCCTCGAGTATTTCAACCAACCGGCGTGGAACGGAGTCCATCGCGCGATAAACGAAGCGCCAAAAGCCTTCGCCGTCAGGGGAATGTTGTACGGTACATCGGCAAAATCGGCAGTCGATGACCGGTTGAACGGAGTCGTCGGGATCAATCCCTTTTCAGTAACAATATAGAAGAAATTATTGACGTGAACGACGAGGAGGTTAGACCGAAGTTTTCGGATCTCCATAAAATCCTGCCCTCCCGTCATCAGAAAATCAGTGTTGTTGGAAAAGACGACAACTTTCAGACCTGGATTCTCATCGGAGAGTTTTGCACCGAACCCGAATACGGTTCCATCCACAACATTGTACGATCGTAATCGAACATATTCTGAGACACGCCCCGTGCAGCCAAAACCCGAAACGACACACATCGCATCATGGTCCAGCCTTCCTTCTTCGATAGCCAAGAACAACGCGTGCATCCCAATGCCGATCCCGCAGCCGGAGCACCAAACGGAGGGGACTGCATCCGATTTGAGAAAATGATCGACGGGGTGTCGTATCTCCGCATGCGCAGTCATCAATCCTCACGGCAGATAAAATCACCGATGATGATCCTCTCCTGAGCCCTGAGATCAAGATTCTCCGTGGGCTCACCGTTTTTAATCACAGATTGCTCCTCATACATCTTCTTCCGGTCGATCGGTCGCCCGATCATCCCGATATTATTGTAATACAACAGACAGGGAGAAATGACCTCAACCACAGAATAACCCGGTCGCTGCAAAGCATGGATCAGGGAATCCGACAACCTGTGAGGATGGTGCGGTGTCCATCTCGCCACATTCCACGCGCCACAAAACTTTGCCAAATGAGGTATGTTAAACGGAGATCCGAATCGTTTTTCAAGGTTGCCCGCTTCCCCCTGTATGCTCTTCGATACCTTATGTTCCTTAAAAATGCGATACAGATAATTATTCAAATAGATAATTAAGACATCCGCTCCCTTCACGCCAGCCTGCACAAAAAGCTCCACTCCTGATACGATAAAATCCGCATCATCCAGAAAAAGAACCAATTTTAAGCGAGGATTCTCCGACATGAGTTTTTTAGAACGATCGATAAAATGCTTGTCGGTTGTCTCATGCGTTTGCATATCCAAATACTGCTTGACTTTTTCCGTACAGCCAATACCTGTGGACAGCAGACAAATCTCATCGGGGGGGATTTGGATTTTCTCTACAGCTTGCGTGAATACATTGACGGCGGTACCCATCCCACAACCCGAGCACCATGAAAAAGGGAGGGAATCCTTCCGAAGCAGAAAATCGGAGGGTATGTGTTTTCTATAATCAATCAAAGCGCTCAAATCAAAAATGGAATGAATAACCCCATTCTATCTTTATGTATCAATATAAAACAGAACTCCCTAAATAGCCACCTGAAAAAGGATGCGGCAGATTGAACTACACGCATCCTCTCCAAACCAGAAACCCAAACCGTTGTGGATGGGCGGTCCTTCAGTCTTTCTTCCCACTTACTTGTGTCATCCCCCATTCATAACCTTTATCAAATGCCTTCAAATTCAATGCTTCTGTACCTTTGGGTACGGTCGCTTCCACCGCCTTTCGCATGGACTCATTGCTGACAAGCCCCGTGACAGAAGCGAAAAATCCGGCCATGACCATGTTCAACACGATCTTCCTACCCAATTCTTCTGCGATACGCGTCGCAGGAATCTTGAAGAGTTTGACTGAAGCAGGAAGACCCTTCGGATCGACCAAATCTTCCTCAATGAGCATCATTCCTTTGGGGTTGAGTTGAGGAGAAAATTTCGTGAAAGCCTCCTGGCTCATAACGACCATGACTTGCGGTGTTTTTACGTATGGATAACGAATGATGTCGTCCGAGACGATCACCTGAGAGCTGCACGCGCTTCCTCGCGCTTCCGGTCCAAAGGACTGGGTCATTGTGGCGTTCTTCTTATCGTATATGGCCGCCGCTTTACCGATGATGTACCCCGTCAGGATGACCCCCTGACCGCCGAATCCCCCGATTTTAATCTCTGTCTTTGCCATGAATTCATCCCTCGTACGGTTGATACCTGTCACCGAGCTTTTTCTTCAGATGGTCGTTCATCGCCTGGAGATAAGTAGGACGGTCATCGCGATCGACGAATTTCCCGACGACGATCTTGCTCCTGAGACCGATACCCACTGTTTTCGTATTCGCTCCGTGCCGGATCTCGCTGTTTTCATAATAGAACTTCAATCGATCCAACCCATCGCCGAATTTGTTCCTTCGCTCAAAAATCGTCGGACAGGGGGCGATAATCTCGATAAACGAAAATCCCGGTTTCATGAGCCCATCGATCATTGCATCGGTCATGCGGTGGATGTGCAGCGCTGTCCATCGCGCTACATAGACGGCTCCCACCGATTCAGCCAAATAGGGCAGATTAAAGGGGGTTTCGTAATTTCCGTAAGGCGATGTCGTCAGAATCGATTCCTCCGGAGTTGTTGGAGCCACCTGACCGCCCGTCATGGCGTAGTTGAAATTGTTTACGCAGATGACGGTCATGTCGATGTTCCGACGGGCCGCATTGATGAAATGATTCCCTCCGATGGCTACAAGATCGCCATCTCCGCTAAAAACCACGACTTTCAGTTTTGGATTGGCAAGCTTCATCCCCGTCGCAAAAGGAAGAGCCCGGCCATGCGTTGTGTGGAACGAATCGATCTTGACGTAGCCTGCCACGCGTCCCGTACAACCGATGCCCGAAACCACGACAACATCATCTAACGGGATTTTACATCTTTCTAAAGCCTGAGCAAAACAGTTCACTGTAACGCCGATACCGCATGTCGGACACCAGATATGAGGAATCCGATCCATCCGCAGGAAATCATTCATCGGATGTTCACCCGCAGTGGAAACCTTGCGGCTGTCTTTCACAGCCAGTTCTAATTCTTCTACGACAGACACTTATATGCCTCCATAATTTTCTCTGCAATGTCTTCTGGATTATGAACAGTGCCTCCGCCATGGCCCGCCAGCAGCACGGGAACCTTCCCCTGGGCACAGCGTTCTACCTCCCAGAAAATTTGTCCGTAGTTCATTTCCGCCATGACCAAAGCCTTGCCCAGCGCGGCAAGTTCTCGGATGCGGGATTCCGGAAACGGCCAGACAACGATGAGTCGGAGCATCCCCACTTTGATTCCCTCTTTTTTCGCAAGTCCGATGGCCTCCACAGCGACCCGCGATGTGATCCCGAACGAGACCACCACCACATCCGCATCCTCCACATCCAACTCCTCATACCGGCAAATTTTATCCGCATTCAATCGTATCTTATTAACCAGCCGATGAACCAGCTGCTCCTGACATTCGGCGCTCATCACCGGGTATCCCTTGAAATCATGCGTCAATCCTGTGACATGAATCCGGTATCCATCTCCTGCCTTGATCATTTCCGGGATCATATCCTCACCCGGCTCGAACGGAAGATACTCACCCGGCGGTTTTTTCGTGTATTTTCTGGGGAAAATTTCGATTTTATCCGCTTCCGGAATGACCACGCGTTCCATCATATGGCCGACGCATTCGTCCATCATAAATTGAACGGGAACGCGGTACATCTCCGATAAATTGAACGCGTCGATCATGAAATCGAAGCATTCCTGCGGAGAATCCGGAGAAATGGCGATGATCTCGTAATCTCCATGGGAGCCCCAACGTGCCTGCATCATGTCCGCCTGGCCTGGAAGCGTGGGGAGTCCCGTGGACGGTCCGCCCCGCTGGACGTTGACGAACACACAGGGGCATTCCGTCATAGCGGCCAAGCCGATGTGCTCCATCATCAGGGAGTAACCCGGTCCTGATGTCACAGTCATCGCCTTTTTACCGGCCCAAACAGCCCCCTGCAGGGCGATGGACGAAGCCAGCTCGTCCTCCATCTGGATAAATATACCGCCGACCAACGGAATCCGCTGAGAAAAACGTTCCACAACTTCCGTCGAAGGAGTGATCGGATAGCCCGCCACAAAACGGCATCCAGCCGCAAGCGCCCCCTCGCAACACGCGTGGTCCCCATCCAAGAAATGGGAGCCGGTCAACACACCTTTAGGATCAGCTTTCAATGGAAATCACCTTTTTTCTTAGTATTCTTTTTTATCTTCTCCAACAGTTGCAGATCCAACTCATCTTGAAGTCGTCCTGCTTTCTTCTTCGCTCGTATTAAATCATCGATACCCAACACATAGATCGATTCACCTTCATATTTACTTTTAACTCTATTTTTCCAAGCATCTGAAAATCGAATCCCGGTTATATCCGTCATAATGTCTATACGATTGGGTTCGACACCGATCTGGTATACGATCTCTCGATTACAAAAATCCTTTTCCGTTACATCGATGAGCGGTGCGCCGAACTGTTGAAGCGCTTCCCAAACTCTTTTTGCATTCTCCGGTGTAGTCTCAACCCATATATCCAGGTCTTTTGTGTATCGGGGTTCGGTATAATAAACAACAGCATAGGCTCCGACTACCAGGTATCTAACTCCGCATTCGTTGAATATTCTGAACAGATCTTTGAAGTCTTGATTGATCACTTTTTTGGCCTCGAATCCTCTGAACTTCCGCCGTCATTTCCCATACAGCTTCCCATTTTCCCTGTACACCCACTTTTTGCCAAAACAACAAATCAAAAGACCGATCCATCTCCCGTAGAAGGACTTTCCGAGCCATCACCACCCTTTCCTTTCGACTTGTCCCCTTCTCATCGTGTTGAGAATCAAGCTCCAACAACACTTGTCTCCTTTTCCGGCTCTGCTTCCACTTCTACTGTATAAATCGCGAATTCCGGACAGATCATCCGACAAAAACCGCAATTGACACAACGTTCGGGTTGCTTCACGACCGGAGGATGATACCCCTTCGTATTGAACTTGTCGGACAGTTCGAGCACATCGTTGGGGCAGTACTCCACACAGAAACTACACCCCTTGCACCGGTCCTCGATAACGATGATCTCGCCTCGCGTTGTAGAAGGTTTGTCAAAACCAAACGGCTTTTCTCTATTTCGTATGTGCATATCTCAACCCGTCACTATCTATCGTAAAGTACCAAGATACTGGGTCGTCAGCTGTTTCTTCCGTACATCCGGATTGCTGTAATCGGGCAGTACCATAGGAGCGACGCGGCCATCTACATCCACACCAGCCACTTCCAGCGCCTTGTGGTATTTCTGCACGTGATCCAGTGTCAACTTGCCATCCTTGAATTTCTTCTTTGCATACTCGGCGGCCGTGATTCCAGCAATACGACCGTACACCATCACATCAAGGAGCGAGTTCCCCATTAACCGGTTCTCGCCATGAAGCCCTCCACTGACCTCTCCTCCTACGATAAGGCCTGGGACTACGGTTTCACCCTTGTTGTTGATTTCCAGTCCGCCGTTTTGATAATGGAGTGTCGGGTAGACGAGCATCGGCTCTTTCGTAATGTCGATCCCGTATCGATGGAACAGAATCCACTTTCCTGGGAATTCGTTCCGAACGGTCCCTTCGCCCTTGAGTATATCAATCATGGGTGAATCCAGCCAGACGCCGAATTTACCCGTCGGCGTGGGAACGCCTTTCCCGCGTACAGAGCACTCCCGAATAAACGCCGACGCTTCCACATCCCGAGGTTCTCTTTCGTACACGAACTGTTCCCCATCGATGTTCAACACATTCGCTCCGGCAGCCCGTACTTTCTCTGTAATCAGGAGTCCCTCTGCCTGCTCTGGAAAAACCGCACCCGTCGGATGGTACTGGACCGTGTGGAGGAATTTAATGGGAACGCCGGCTCGGTATCCCATGATGATGCCGTCGCCTGTAGCCCCGTAGTGATTCGTCGTCATGAAATCCTGGATGTGAAGCCGGCCTGAACCACCCGAAGCCATGACCGTGGCCTTGGCCTTGACGATCATATACTCTTCCGTTTCCAAATTGTAGAGAACAGCACCCGCACAGGCGCCCCTATCGTTCATAATGAGCTCTACCGCGGGCGAAAATTCGAGCACTTTAATGCTGTCCGGATGGTTTTTCGCCTCATCACGAATCGTTCGCATGATCTCTGCACCCGTGATGTCGCCTGCATAGTGCATTCGCTTGCGAGAAGTACCGCCCCCGTGGAGCGCTTTCATCCGTCCGTCTTCGTACTTGGAGAACATCGCGCCCAATTTTTCCAGCCAAGCCATGACTTTGGGCGCTTCGGTCACGAGCGTATGTACGAGATCGGGATCGTTCTTAAAATGCCCGCCGCCGATGGCATCCAGATAGTGGTAATACGGGGAGTCTTTCTCACCCTTGATAGCTGCTTGTATGCCTCCCTCAGCCATCATCGTGTTCGCGTCACCGTGCCGTAGTTTCGTAGCGATCAGGACCCTCGCTCCAAACTCGCTCGCCATGAGAGCTGCGGCAGTCCCCGCACCACCGCCTCCGATGACGAGGACATCCGTCTCGTAATCTGGATTCGAAAGGTCAAGTAATTTCGGCTCCACTCGGCTCTTGGCGTGCAGGAGGTTTACGAATTCTTTGGAGATCCGGTACCCTTTATTCGGGCCGACTTTGATTTCCGAACGCCCCTCCTCCTTAAAATCAGGATGGTACTTAAGAATCTCTTCCCGTTCCTTGAGAGACATCGCCGGATGCTCTTCCCCGCGCTTCTTCGTCTCAACCCGTGCCGGCCTCGTCTTCTCGACGATCTTAATAAGTTTCTTCAGTTCTGGTGTGTACGGCATAATAATCTCTCCATCAAAAATGCCTATTCGTCATCACAGAACACCACAGGCAAGCACCGAATCATAGACTGCTCTTCGTGTTTTCTGTGTGACTCTGTGGTTATCACCCATCATTCCACAACGATAAATTTTTTATCTTTCGGCTCCCAGAATTCTTCAGCCATATCGGGCTCGATTTCACGTTCGTTGTACGCTTTCATCAAAGCCTTAAGATCCAACTTCTTCAACTCTTTCAGGGCTTTTTCATACTTGCCCTCTTCGACGTTCTTCACAGCCTTGGCCAGATGCTTGGCCCTCGGAGCGATGTGCCGCCCGTAAAGCCGTCTCGTCAGAATGCCGATGTTGTACTGCGCCTCCTCCGCCGGACAACGGGCCGAACAGAGTCCGCACATCACACAGTTAAACGAGATTTCAGCAGCGCCTGCTACATCCCCTCGTATGGATTTGGACATGTATTCCATCACATCAATGTCCATCGGACAGCTCCGCGTGCACGTGCCGCATCCCACACACTTGAATATCTCTGGATATAGGGCAGCCACCGTTGAGCCGTTGGGTTTCAGCTTCTCGATGTTATACGTGGCTTTGTTTGCGGGAAAGAACGGTATCTGTGTGATGTACATGTTGGGCTGAACGACTGTCTGACAAGCCAGCCCCACTTCAATGCGGTACGAATTCGGATACCGAAAGACTGTACCGCACGCTCCGCAGATGCCGCCCCTGCAGCCGCATCCCCGAATCAGCTGGTATCCCGCATATTCCAACGCCTTCTGAATCGTCAGTGAAGCAGGAACGTCGTACTTCTTCCCCATGATGAAAATGGGCACCAGCTCTTCCGGTTTTCCTTTTACTTTCTTGTTCGTCTTTTTTTGATTCACAGCTTTCTCACTCATGGCTGACATCCTCACTCGTTAACGCCGCATTCTCAAGATTGAGCGGGCCTAATGCTCGAATCTGTTCCGTGAATTCGTTCATCACGTCGACGAACTTCTTCCCCTCAGCCGCAGAAATCCACTCTAAACGAAGGCGTTTCTTGTCGATGCCGAAATCTTCCAGCATCTGCTTGAAGAGCATCGTTCGTCGAAGCGTCTTGTAATTCCCCTCCACGTAATGACAATCGCCGGGATGACATCCCCCGATGAACACACCGTCTGCTCCCTCTTTAAAAGCATACAGGATGTGCTGAGGGTCCACACGGCTGGAGCACATCACCCTCACGTTGATGGTGTTGGGAGCGTACTGCATGCGAGATGTCCCCGCCAGATCAGCCCCGGCGTAGGTACACCACTTGCACAAAAAACCCATGATTCTTGGCTCAAACATGACTATCCCTTCAAAATTGCTTTCACCATTGCGAATATTTGATCGTCTGTCTGATTCCGTTGTTGCGCAGCGCCCGAAGGACATGCCGCGGCGCAGGCACCGCAGCCCTCGCAGAGAATCTCATTGACTTTAACGACTTTTTTTACGCTGTCCAATTCGCGGGCACTGTAAGGACACATCGAGATGCAAATGCCACAGCCGCTGCAGCGCTCCTCGATAACCGGAACGACCGTGGGTTCGTGGAGGAGTTCTTTCTGTGCAAACAGGTTGCCGACTTTCGCTGCTGCCGCAGACGCCTGACTCACGGTTTCCGGAATGTCTTTGGGACCGTGTGCGCACCCGGCCAAAAAGAAACCCGCGTTTAGACTCTCCACCGGTCGGAGTTTCGGATGTGCTTCAGCCAGCCATCCGTTGGCGTCCGTGGCGATCTTTAACTTCTTCAAAAGGTCAAGGACGCCGTCCGTCTTGACCATCGCCATCGCCAAGACGACCAAATCCGCCTCCACTTCCACTTTCCGACCCGTCAGCGTATCCACGCCCCAAACGATAATCTTATCCCCTTCTTTGAATACCTTGGAAACCTTACCCCTCAGATAAAGCACGTGGTCATCCTCGATCGTCCTCTGGTAGAACTCGTCAAACGCCTTCCCCGCAGTACGCACATCGATGTAGAAGACCACTGCATTCCCGTCCGGGACGCGGTGCTTGTAGAGCATCGCATGCTTGGCCGTGTACATGCAGCAGATCTTCGAACAGTACGGATTGTGATGCTCCGTATCCCGCGATCCGCAGCACTGGATGAAGACGACGTTCTTCGGTATCTTCCCATCCGACGGCCTGCGCACGACGCCGCCCGTCGGTCCCGAAGCGGAGAGAATGCGTTCGAATTCCAGTCCGTTGATCACGTCCTCATACTTCTCGCCGCCGTACTCGCCCAGCGCATCCATCGTGTAGAGATCATACCCCGTCGACACAACAACAGCTCCGACTTCTTCTTCCACGATCTCTTCTTCCATGTCATAATCGATCGCATGCACGTCGCAGATATCCTTGCATTTGCCGCAGCGAATGGGCAGAAGCCCGAGGCAGTTGTCAATGTCCAAAGTATACGTCCCGGGTACGGCCTGCGGGAAAGGCAGATAGATGGCCTTTCGGAAAGAGAGTCCCATGTTGAATTCATCAGGAACGACCTGCGGACATACATCCTCGCAATCCCCGCACAGCGTACAAGCGTCCGCATCCACGTATCTCGGTTTTTTCTTAATCTTGACTTTAAAATTTCCCACGAAGCCGGAGATCGACTCGACTTCGCAATACGTCATCAGCTTGATGTTGGGATGGCGGGAGACTTCCACCATCTTCGGCGTCATGATGCACTGGGAACAATCCAACGTCGGAAACGTTTCGGACAGCTGAATCATGTGGCCGCCGATGGAGGGATTCTTTTCCACCAAAAGCACTTCATACCCATGATCCGCAATGTCCAAAGCAGCCTGAAGCCCGCTGATACCGCCACCAATGACCAAAGCCCGGCGGGTCACGCCCACACGAAGAGGTTCCAAACTCTCATTCTGCCGGACTTTCTCCACCATCGACTTGACAACTTTAATGGCCTTTATCGTCGCCTTCTCTTTATCCGAATGAACCCAGCTTCCCTGCTCCCGGATATTCGCAATCTCCATCTGATACGGATTCAAACCCGCAAGCTCAGCCACGTTCTGGAACGTTTTTTCGTGGAGTGTGGGCGAACAGGCAGCCACGATGATGGCATCCAGCCCCTTCTCCTTAATCGTATCCAAAATCATTTTCTGTCCGGGCTCCGAGCACATGTATACGTAATTCGTCGAAAATGCAATGTCTGGATAATTCTCCATCTCCTTCGCCACGCGTTCTACATCGACGATGCTGGCGATGTTCACTCCGCAATGACAGACGAAAAGGCCGACTTTCTTTTTCTTCCCGTTTCCGTTCATGATACAACCTCAACTTTTCGCTCGATTCCCAACGCGGGACGCGGATCGCAATAGTGTTGATCCAGCCCGAGAACACGCTCTTCAACGCCCAGCGCCCAGGCAAGAATTTGGGTGAAAAAGAGCACAGGGAATCCGTTGAAACCAAGAAATTTCTCTCGAATTCGATCCTGTCTTCGATCCATGTTGTAATAACAGAGCGGACAGCTCAACACGATGCCGTCGGCTCCGTTTAAAATAGCGGACCTGAGCACGCGATACGATGCCTCAGTAGCCGCGTCCGGCATCGAGACGGACAAATACGAACCGCAGCATTCCTGTTTGAACGGATAATCCACGACCTCACAGCCCAAATTCTCTAAAAATTCTTCGAAGATATGCGGATTGTCCGGCTCATCGATTCCGACTTCCGCCTTCGGCCTGAGCAGTCGGCAGCCATAATAGGGCGCAATCTTCAATCCACTCAAGTCTCTCTTAACGAGCGATCGAATCTTTGAATACCCGACATCCTTCCTCAAAAACTCCAACAGATGAAGCACCCACACCGTCCCGTCGTACTCGGAAAAACCGGTTGTCCTTTCCTTCGACAGCCGCTCGATCTTGATGTCGTCCTTGAGGTACGCGTTAATGCGTTTATGTTTCAAAGGATCTCTGAGCAATGCTTCGTTCGTCCGTTTGAGCACATTAAAGCAGAAAGCGCACGTCGTAACCACCTTTTCCCCGCCCTCCATCGCGACCTGCCTCAGAATCCGAGCCGGAGCGGCCAGTCCGACGATCTTCTCCTCGGTCAGAGGAAACTCGGCGCCGCAGCACGTCCAATTGTCAGGCTCGACCAATTCATAACCGAGGATCTCCATAGCAGCCCGCGTCGAATCGTCAAGATTGGTCGTTTTATCCTTCAGTGTGCATCCCGGATAATAGTGAAGTTTCATCATCTCTTTTCCTACTTTTATTTACTGAATTTCCGGTTTACCGCAACCAGTACCTGCTGCGGAAGCTCATCGGCCAATTCAACGGGGATCTCATCGGGTCCAAAAGTATCCGCACCCTTCGGATCGATGAGCAACCGAATCGCTTCCATGATTTTAGCCATATCGATTCCCTTCGGACAACGCGACTCACACGTGAAACAAGAACCGCAGAGGGTCAGAGTCTTGGAGCGTTTGACTTCATCCTCTAAACCCATCTGCACCATCCGGATAATCTGATTGGGAAGCAAGTCCATTTCGGATGCGAACGGACATCCCGCCGAACAGCGCCCACACTGATAACAACTGTATGGGTTTTGCCCGGTCAACTCGCTAACCCGTTCGATAAACCGTTTCTCGTTGTCTCCGTACTTCAGCATCACTCTCATTGTTTATCTCCAGATAAATGCTTTGACAGGCTACTCCCCCGCCGATTCCTTTCTTGTCAACTGTCTGAGGGATTCCTCGGTCACGCGTCTCACCTTCTCCCTCTCACCCTTTTTCCTCAGGAGTTTTTCCAACGGCCCGACCGCGCGCACATCGCCGATCTCACCCAACAGCCTGGCAGCTCGAAACCGGGTCGTCCAGGAACGGCTCGTGAGCCCATCGATGAGTTGAGGAACCGCCTTATCGCTGAAATTGATCAATCCCAATTCCGCGCTCTCCCGAACGATCCAGTTCGGATCGGCCGTCGCTTTCAATAGAGGTTTGATAGACCTATCGTCCTGAAAATTTCCCAAAAGCCTGGCGGCATGAGCCCGGACATCCCGATTCGAATCCTTCAACGCCGAGAGTGCTGCATCCAGAACCTGAGGGTACCCGATACCGATTCGGCGCAGGAGCCTCACCGCCTCGAATCGAATGTAGGGATCATGATCTTTTCGCGCAGCTTTAACCAGCGGATCGATCACATTGGATTCGCCAATTTTTGCCAAAGCCCTCACAGCTTCCAACCGTACATTGTCCGATGGGTCGAGCAATGACAGAGAAAAATAAAATGCCAAAGAATTATTCTTCATCCTGCTCAGAACGATGAGCGCTCCGCACCTTCCCCATGCTGCACATCCGATTTGGACGAGCGCCTTTTCCGACGCTTCCTGCACTTCCGGAGACCCTTCCTGAACCAGCCGTTTTAAAACCGGCACAGCACGGTGGTCTTCCAATCCTCCCAAGGCTTTCACAGCCCGAAGCTGATAATTTGGATTATCATGATCCTTGGCATCTTTCAAAAGTCGTTGGATGTCGGATTGATTGAACGAAAGCGTCGGGATGAGGGCGTCTACGATGGCTTCACCGTATTGCTTCAAAGCCCGGACTGCAGCCATACGCACGACGAAATAACTATTTCGAAGATGAGTTATCAGAGCAGGAACCGCTTTGGGATCTTTAATGTCACCCAGCGTCAGAAGGATGGCCCTCAGGCAGAATTTATTTTTCTCATGCGCCAAGGCATTTAAAAGAGATACTGTGCTCAACATCCCGAAGTTGACGAGTGAGTTACTCGCCTGCTGCTGAACGTCCCCAACATTGTCGCACAGCCGGCGGACCAGGGGTTCGATCGCCTTTTCATTCCGAATCTTTCCCAAGGCTTCAACGGCGCTCTGGCGAACCCCCCAATCCGGATCGTTTAAGCGCTCGATCAACGCATCCACAGCCTGTTGCGAACGCATCTCCCCCAATGTTCTTGCCGCGTTTTTCCGCATCAGATCCGAAGGTCCCCTCAGCGCATCCAACAATAAATCGATGCCGACCCCTCCCAACTCGCAGAATCCCTCGACGACCAAATCAATGATCTCCGCGTCTTCCAAAGCCAACATCCGAACGAGGATTCGTGCGCACCGCGCGTCGTTGCATTGAATGATCTCGCGTATCTTCTGTTTCAGCTCCGTCACGGCCTGATTCCGTACGATCCACTCCGAATCATCCACCAATCTCAGCAGATGATCGATGACATGAAAATCGCCCAATTTCCCCATCGCCGCAACGGCAGCCCATCGAACGTTCACCACCGGAGACTGGAGAATTTTCGGTTTTACGAGTTCTTCAATCGCCTCCGCGTTGCCGTACCGCCCAAGGGATATGACTGCTGCATGCTGCACGCTGCTGTTGGGGTCGCCCAACTGCGCGATCAGTACTGGGAAAACAGATACATCCTTCTCGTACCCCAATTCGATCAGGGCTTCCCGCTGAACCGCTGCGTCCTCCCCCCGTTGGGCTTTCTCGATAAGATGTGCGATCGTTTTCTTCACTTCTCTTCTCACTGCCTACAGCCTCTCAATATACCCCTGGCAGTCCCCATCAATGTTGAATTCTCTGACCTGGTAACCACAGTCAATATTGGCCAACGCTTTCACGGCGGCCCTGAAGGATCCGATCCGCGCGCAAGTCAAATCCCTCACAGCAAACCCTTGCTCGATAAGTGCCTGACAGCTTTTTAAATATTTGCAATCGTGAATCGTAATGTCCAAGTGAAACGGATTCACGTCCACGAGTTTGAATAGGCTCGCATCGCGAAAAAACCCTCCGGCGATGCCCAGTTCGATGTAGTTCTCGACCGCGCTCCGGATGGAATCGGCTTTTTCAACCTGAATTCCGTATTCGTCCCCCAGCCGGTGAATGTAATGCTGCACCGAATGCTCGTAAGCCCGCTCGCAAAAAACCTTCGGACGGGTTCCGTGGAAATCCCTCGCCGTTTCCTCCAATGCACTGAGCCAGCTCAGCGCAATCACCCATCCTGCTTCCTCTTTATCGAGCTTAACCATCTTACCCTTAATTCACCAATTCGTTCTTCTTATTCTCCGAAATCCTCTGAAGACCCAGTATCTCCAGTTCCCGTTTCACTGTTTGGACCTGAATATCTTTGTGTATTTTCTCGTTCAGTTTTTGCGTCAAATCGACGATGTTCGTCCTCGGATTCTTCGCCCACAACAGAACGAGTTCGGCTTTATCATCATCAGTCAGGAGAGCGAGTTGTCCCTGCACGACCTCCTCTGGAATTTGAGCCGTCTGGATTTCTTCGATCGATTCCAAGATGGACCTCGTATCCCGAGCGATGGCCAACTCCTCGTTCGTAGGAATGACCAACACCTTGACTTTTCCTGTACCGATTTCAACGGCATTCTTATTGTTCTTCTCGAGATCGATCCGAATCCCGAAACTCGCCATATTCTTCAGAGCAATCTCGCGCACATAAGAAGATTTCTCGCCGACGCCTCCTGTAAACACGATACCGTCTGCTCCCCCCAAAACGGCCATATAGGCGCCGATATACTTCTTCACCCGATGGCAGTACACATCCAACGCCAGACGATGCTGTTCGCTCCCGCGGAAAGCCTCGGCTTCGATCTCCCGCATGTCATTCGAAGTCTCCGTCAATCCGAGCATCCCGCTGTTCTTGTTCATGATCGAATCGATCTGCTTCGTCGTCAGGTTTTCCTTTTCCATGATGTAGGGTATGAGCGCAGGGTCGATGTCACCGCATCGCGTACCCATGACCAAACCCTCTAATGGCGTGAAGCCCATCGTCGTATCAACCGATTTTCCGCCGGCAATAGCCGTAATGCTGGCCCCGTTCCCCAAATGACACGTGATCACGTTGAGCTTCTCTAACGGGCGGCCGATGATCTCCGCCGCTTTCTGGGCGACATACCGATGCGACGTCCCATGGAAACCGTACCTCCGGATTCCAAGCTTTTTGTAAAGCGCGAACGGAAGCCCGTAGAGATACGCTTTCGGAGGAATCGTATGATGAAAAGCCGTGTCAAAAACGCCCACCTGAGGAATCCCCGGCAGGAGTGATTCGCACGCTTCGATTCCCTTTAAATTGGGAGGATTGTGCAGTGGAGCAAACTGACTGCATTCCCGGAGGGCTGCCTTGACTTTTTCTGTGATCAATACCGAGCCCGAAAATTTTTCTCCGCCGTGAACCACACGATGCCCTATACCATCGATCTCATTTTTTTCCTTGATCACACCGTGCTGGGGGTGCAATAAGAGTGAAAGCACGAGTTCGATGGCTGTTTCATGGTTGAGGATTTCTCGGATCTCCCGGATTTTATTGCGGCCCTTCGGTTCGTATGTACTGATGGCGTCACTCGACCCGATACGTTCGACGACACCCTTCCCCGCCACGACTTCGGTGGCCGCATCGATCAACTGAAATTTGACCGAAGAACTGCCGCTATTTAATACAAGGATCTTCATTCTTTTCTTGATTCTTGTTTCTTGCTTCTTTTTTATTGTTTATTACTTCCTGTTTCTTAATTCTTACTTCTTGATTCTTGCTTCTTGTCTCTTACTTCTTACTTCTCGTTTCTTCTTTTCCCGTTTCCTGTTTCCAGTCTCCGGTCTCCCATGTTGTTAATCTCTTCTCAGCTCCTCGACCAGATGCTTATCCCTATCGAAAATTTTAACAATCAGAGGCATCTGCCCTGGGAGTGTGTGCGTCGCACATCCGAAACAAGGATCATAAGCTCGGAAAGCCATCTCAACCATGTTGAGTAGACCGTCATTCACCTTGCCGTTCTTGATCAGAGCCTTGGCTGCCTTCTTCACCGACATGTTGATGGGTGCGTTGTTGTTCGTCGTCCCGACGATCAGGTTGGCCTCCTTGATGATCCCATTCTCGTCGGTTTTGTAATGATGGTACAGCGTGCCCCGAGGCGCCTCGACGACGCCCACGCCTTCGTCCGGTTTCGCTGTGGGAACCATCCGATAGTCGGGTCCGATAATTTCCGGATCACTCGCCAGTTCGATCCATCGCTCAGCCGCATACAGAAGTTCGATAATACGAGCCCAGTGCGTGGCCAATGTCTGCTGAACCGGTTTCCCGCCCAAAGTCTTGTACATCCGATCATGCTCCTCATTGGCCAGAGGCGTCGCCATGCCATCGGAAGTATTCAGCCGTGAGAGAGGTGTCGCTTTATACACACCGCTGTTGGGTCCATCGACGAACCCTTTCCACCCGATTTTTTTCAGGAACGGGAACTTGAGATAGGACCAGGGCTCGACATGCTCTTCGATGTTGTCAAGGTAATCCGCCGGTTTAAATTTCACAAACTCTTTCCCATCGGGTCCGACAACGCGGATATCGCCATCATAAAAGTTCGTGTGATTATTTTTATCGACCACGCCCATATTGTACGTTTGATGTGTAAACATATCGCTGAGGATCAGATCGACGTATGCCTTATTCTTCAGGACGATGTCGTTGAAGAGCTGAATCGTGAATTTTCCAAATTCGACGGCTTCCTTCCCCACCTTGATTATCTCTTCCTGCTCTTCCTTCGTCATTCCCTTACTCATCCCACCAGGAAGAGCTCCCACGGGATGAACCGCCTTGCCGCCCATCTTCTTGATCAGTTCATGACAGATACCCCTCATGCCCACGACCTTGCCTCCGATCTCCAAGCCGACTTTGTGAATGATCCCTAAGATATTCCGCTGTTCCTTGGGTGCGTCCGGCCCGACGACAAAATCCGGACCCGCTAGGGCATAGAAATGTGTCGTATGGTCCGTGACATAGAAAATCATATAGAGAAGCTCACGCAGCATCTTGGCTGTTCGCGGAATATCCATGTGGTACACCGCATCGCCTGCTTTGGCCGAGGCCATGAGATGGGCTTCTGGACAAACCCCGCAGATGCGCGACGTGATCCTCGGCATTTCCTCGACAGGACGGCCTTGACAGAATTTCTCGAATCCTCGAAGTTCCGGGATCTGAAGGTAAGCATCGGCCACATTGCCGGCATCATCCAGAAAAATTTCGATCTTTCCGTGCCCTTCGAGTCGTGTAATGGGATCTATCGTCACTTTCTTCATCAGACTCTTCTCCCTAATAGTGAACTGGGTAAATTAAACCGATAAAACGTGCCGACAGGATCGACGATCTGATTTACGATCTTTTCGATCTCCTCAGGATCGTCGCTGTCGATGATAGAAGCGAAGGCTCCCGCGAGCTTGCCGCCCATATCCTGAATCCCCTCAGCGGGTCCGTAGCATCCCCTGCAGCCCAAATTCACAGCAGGACAGAGAGCGCCGCAGCCGGCTCGTGTGGCCGGTCCGTTGCAGATGAGACCCTGCTCCAACAGACATTTCTCAGGATCGATCTCCTTGACCAAATGTGGACGGAAGAACTGCTTCACCCGTTTTTCTTCCTTCGTCCGCTCGCATTCATCGCAGACCGTCTTCGGATTGACGCCGACAACCGAACCCTTGGGCGGCAATTTACCAGAGAGTATAACCTCGATAACTGCCCAGATTTGATCCGCTACGGGCGGACATCCAGGCATGAAATAATCGACATCCGTCACTTGTCCCAACGTCCGGACATACTTGAACATTTCCGGAATCGTCAATTCGCCCGCCTTGACTTTGCACTTGGGCTGAGGATATACCTTTTTAGGGTTACCCGTAGAGGGCGACTCTTCATACACATATTTCTTAATCGCGTCGCTGTCTGTCAAGTTCCCCAAACCCGGAATACATCCCTCAGTCGCACAAGACCCGTATGCAACCAATACTTTCGATTTTTTTCGAAGCAGCTCGGCGATGTGCAGATTCTCCTCGTTGCGGATACAACCGTTGAAAAGGCATACATCGATTTCACCATCCGACATTGCCTTGATATCATCGTATTTGGTATCCATGATGCAAGGGCAAAAAACCAGATCGACTGCTTTATCCACATCCAGGATCTTCTCCCGAATATCCAGAAAAGCAATCTCACATCCACCGCAACTACCGGCCCAGTAGATTGCGAATTTTGGTTTGGCCATCGACAATTCTCCTTCATCAATATTCGATAAGACTTTAAGATTTCATAAAAAAACCCAATTCAAGAATCCTCTCAAATCAGGCAGTTATTAACACAAGACAGATACAATGTTTTTTAAATGCACTGTCGGAATGAACTCAAACGGTAAATCCTGAAATCCCGAATCAGCATTCTCAATATTTATAACACGAACCATGAGCCAGTCCCCGATGAAAACGACCTCATCCTCCCCACGCTGAACCCTCTCATATGAATCTGTAAAACATACTGAATTTCAAATCATAAGTCAATAAAAAAATCTTTATATCAATCATTATGGCTCCTAATGATCTAACACTAAGTATTTTTTTCTTGACAAATCAGTAATCATACAGTAAATTTGAGGGTCAAATAATAAAAATTTCTTTATAAGATCGAAAACTAAGCTAATGATTTGGAGCATCAATGGAATTTCAGCAATTGAGAGGTTTCTTCTACAGTGTAAAACTTGGGAATTTAACAAAAGCTGCTGAAAAGATGTCCGTAACCCAATCGGCTGTGAGCCAGCAAATAAAATCTCTGGAAGACGAACTGGGCGTCAAGCTTTTCAATCGTTTCGGTCCACGGAAAGATTTGACATCCGACGGAAAACTGTTCTTTAATCTTATATCTCCTGTCATACAGGAAATCGATGCACTCAAAGTCACATTTGAGGACCTAAAAGGAAACCAGAGAGGGCAGCTTACCATCGCCGCAACGACTTTCATGATCATGAACCAATTGCCAAACATCATTAAAAAATTTACAAAAATATATCCACACGTCAAGCTGTCCATTCTCGAACGGCGCTGGAACGAAATCGTATCCCTGGCGCAGTTGGGTGAAATCGATTTCGGTTTAGCCCCCATTTCCAAAGTACCCCCTAACCTCAAATTCATCAAGCTCGATCCCATCGAACGGGTGCTCATCACATGCCTAAAGCACCCGCTTTCGAAGAAAAAGAATGTCACGCTTTTAGATATTGCTCAGTACCCAATGATCACCTACGAAAAAGGGCTCGTCTCAAGAGATAAAATTGATCATGTGTTCGAGGACTTGCATCTGGACGTCGAAATCGTCATGGAAGCAACCAATTCGGAGACAATCAAAAAGTACGTCGAGATGGGCATCGGAATCGCCGTCATCCCTAAAATTGTCCTCTTCCCAAGCCAAAACAGAAAGCTGGAAACCATTTCAGTGAATAAGCACTTCGGGAAAAGTCAATACGGTATCATCCTGCGGAAAGGCAAGCACATCACGACATGGGCGAAAAATTTCCTCCTCATGCTTGCCCCTGCGTTAAAGGACCAACTCGAAGAAACCGCAACATCGAATGAATCGGTGGAAAATAGCTAACGTCCTTCCATGAGAGAGTAAATCATCCGTTCGCTCTCGGTCAGCCTTACCGAATCCTCATAAAAAACAGGCACCTTCTCTTTGTCCCAGCGACTCCCATAAATAAACCGTCTGGGACGGAGGATGAGGCGTTTTCTCACTCTGGGTATCGTCATGCTGGCAGCCATCATGAAGAGGATTTTTTCCTTTCCCTTTTCAGCCACGGCGGCATCCAGGGCTTCCTGAACCGTCCGGAAAGGTCGGATAAAAATCGATCTCATTAACTCGGGGTCAATACTCGTCACGGCCCACATCTGTGCCCAGCGGGCGATCTCAGCCATCTTGGCCGCTTTGTGGTATCCTAAGATGTATTGCTGTTCGATTTTGTCTAAAGCATCCTGGGGATCTTTGGCGCTGGCCAACAATTTGACAAAGGTATCGTGACCCACACCGCTCCGGCATCTCGACACGAGGATGAGTATCCCATTGGGATTCAAGGCTAACTTTGCGTTGTCTAACGCTTTTTGAGATTGGTATAAATCAATATCCATCGGATGCGGAGCAACGGCAACGACGATATCCGCCTTTTCCTTTATTTCGACAGAAAAAACCTCGTGCGATTTATCGATGGCAGCCTTCAGCGATTCCGTGATATCTCCGGCCGTTGCGGCATAGAGCCGATCGTTGCGATCCAGCACAGTCATGATGGCAAAAATTTCCTTGTCCTTGATCGTTTGGATCGCATCCTCCATGTCCTCGTGAACTGGATTCCCCCCCAAAACCATAGCCTGGGCACTCATCCTCAAGGCCAGCTTGTGATTCTGCTCGATTGTTTTATAGGAAGCTATCCCCGGCAGGAAGGCCTTCCTGCCTCCCGTATACCCGGCAAAGTAATGAGGTTCCACAGAACCGATGATAACGATCTTATGTGCATCCACTCCAAGTCTGTTCACGCACATCTCAGTACCGTTCTTCGAGACGCCGATACACACCATATCCTCTTCTTTTTTGGCATCATGAATATGGATGCGGTCTCGATATTCATCCAGGAGGTCGCCGAAAATTTCCTGAAGCTCCTCCTCTGTCGGAGCGCGATGACACCCGGTCGCCACGATGAAACGGACATTCAGACCCGAAATCTTCTCATGAATGATATTCAATACCTTGGCCGTCGGAGTAGGGCGCGTCCCGTCGTTCACGATGAACAGGATATCCTTCGCATCCTTCAGAAAATCATCGAAAGATTTGGAGACTATCGGATAATCCAACGCATTGAAAAGAGTTTGGGCTTCATCCGATGTCCTCACTTCATTCGGATAAACCATCTCTCCAAAATTTTCATCGTCGATGTACGCCTCTAAAAAATCACGCCCATACGGAATCTCAATGCGCATAAAACAAACATACCTTCCTATAGTATTGTAAGCAAAGTCTTCGCTTTTTTTGCAAGAAATTTTGGATCAGAAGACACTATCATATTTCAAAAAAGTGCGCCTTCGGCGCACTATGAATAACAGATGCTCGGGCCGTGGGCTATAGGCAATCGGCCAAAGGAAACGCTAAGTCCCATTATCTATAGCCGACTGCCTACTGCCTACAGGTCATATGCAAAATGAAAGTGCACCACTTTTTATGATTTTTTGTTTAGTATGTTCGTTAATGCAGAAGTCTGTTTCTTTAATCTTATGAAGATATTCATCTTGTTCTATTGAAACCGTTAGAGTCTCTGTGAGGAGGTTCCATTCAGCAATGACAAAGAAGTTGATGTAAGGGGACGGAAGTTTTACCTCCTCGTTTAGAACATCAATGAAGCCGTGTCCCGGGGAGTTGTCGCTCTCTCGTACTTGACGCAAGAAATAGACACGCGGGATGAAGTTCTTTCGTTCTTTGGAGTATTCAGGATGTTTGTATGACGTGTAACGAAGCGACGACTCGTTGAACCATTGCAGTTGGCGATCGACATC
>JBDRSZ010000171.1:0-7285 GCA_043824415.1 bacterium
CGTGTTGATGATAAGCTGTATCTCCCCGTTGATGATTAGGTCCAAGGCATTGGGCCTTCCCTCGACGACTTTCAGGATCGGCTTCGCTGGAATGCCGAATTTCCTCAGTGCCTGATGCGTCCCCCTCGTCGCTAAAATGCCAAATCCCAACTCGTACAGCTGTCTCGCAACGGCCACGGCGGACATCTTGTCGTTGTCGTTCACGCTGATGAACGCATTCCCCCTTTTGGGCAGGCCGTGTCCAGCGGCGAACTGCGCTTTTGCAAAAGCGCCCCCGAACGAGCCGTCGATACCCATGACCTCGCCCGTCGAACGCATTTCCGGCGATAAGTATGTCTGCACATTGGGAAATTTCATGAAGGGAAATACCGGAGATTTCACGGCCACATATTTCTTGGATTTTGTTTCCGCGACACCCAATTCTTTCAGTGTCTTCCCCACCATCACTCTTGCCGCGATTTTTGCCCAAGGGATCCCCGTCGCCTTGCTCACGAACGGAATCGTGCGCGAAGCTCTCGGATTCACTTCAAGCACATAAATCGTACCATCCCTCAGGGCGAACTGGACATTGACCAGTCCCTTTACATCCAGCATCTTTGCCAGAGCAATCGTCTGATCGACAATCGTCTTCCGATCCTCATCGCTCAGCATGTAGGGAGGCAGCACACAGGAGCTGTCCCCTGAATGAATGCCCGCTTCTTCGATGTGCTGCATCAACCCGCAGATGATCGTTTCGCGGCCGTCGCAGACGGCATCCACGTCAAATTCGAATGCGTCCTCTAAAAACTTATCGACCAGGATGGGATGGTCGGGCGATGCCAAAGCCGCTTCACGGATGTATCGCTCCAACGAATTCGCGTCGTAGACGATTTCCATGGCACGCCCCCCCAAAACGTACGAAGGCCTGACGAGCACGGGATAGCCGATTTCTCTCGCGATGCGTTCCGCATCCCGGAAAGCGAAAGCTGTTCCCCATTCAGGCTGCCGTATCCCCGAATCCTTGATCAGTCCGCCGAACCGCTCCCTGTCCTCAGCCAGATCGATGGATTCCGGTGAAGTCCCCAAAATGTGCACGCCGGCCTTTTCTAAATCCTTGGCCAGTTTGAGCGGTGTCTGGCCGCCGAACTGCACGATCACGCCCTCTGGATCCTCGAAACGGATGACGCTCAGCACGTCCTCAAGCGTCAGGGGTTCGAAGTAGAGCTTGTCCGCCGTGTCGTAATCCGTGGAAACCGTTTCCGGGTTGTTGTTGATCATGATCGTCTCGTATCCCTCCTCCCGGAGGGCCATCACCGCATGGACGCAGCAGTAGTCGAACTCGATCCCCTGACCGATCCGGTTGGGACCGCTTCCCAGTATGATGACTCTCGGCCTGTCTCCGCGTCGGGCCTCGTTTTCCTCTTCGTACGTACTGTACAGATAGGTCGTCTCCGACTCGAACTCGGCGGCGCACGTGTCCACGACTTTGTACACCGGCCCGATAGCCTCTTTCTCCCTCCTCGAACGGACCTCCGTTTCAGAGATCCCCGTTAATTTCGAAATTCGTCGGTCGGAGAATCCCTGCTTTTTCGCAGCCTTCAACGTTGAAGAAGGAATGACGACATCCTCCTGAAGCTTCTCTTCGAAGAGAACGAGAGATCGGATCTGATCCAAAAACCACGCATCGATTCCCGTTGCTCTATGCACCGTCTCAATGCTCATTCCCAGACGAAAGGCCTCGGCCAGTTGAAAAATCCTCCGGTGGGACGGTCGCTTGAGATGCACGATGAGCGTCTCTTCCTCCCAGGGTCCTTCATTCTCAAAGCCGTAACTCCCGATTTCCAGCGACCGGAGCGCTTTCTGAAGCGCCTCCGAGAACGTCCGTCCGATGGCCATCGTCTCACCCACGGACTTCATCTGCGTCCCCAAGATCGGCAGGGTCTGCGGAAACTTCTCAAAATCCCACCGCGGGATTTTCACGACGACGTAATCGATGGCGGGCTCGAAAGACGCAGGCGTTTTTCCCGTGATGTCGTTGGGGATCTCGTCCAGAGTCAGGCCGACGGCAAGTTGCGCGGCAATCTTCGCGATGGGGAAGCCCGTTGCCTTCGATGCCAGAGCGGAACTCCGTGAAACCCTTGGATTCATCTCGATGACGACCATCCGTCCGTCACGCGGGTGTACGGCGAACTGGATGTTCGACCCGCCCGTTTCCACACCGATCTCCCGGATGATCGCCTTGGCTGCATCCCGCATGAACTGGTACTCGCGGTCCGTCAGCGTCTGGATCGGAGCCACAGTAATCGAATCCCCCGTGTGAATCCCCATCGGATCGAGATTCTCGATTGAGCAGATGATGACGACATTGTCCTTCAGGTCGCGCATCACCTCCAATTCAAATTCCTTCCAGCCGATGATGGATTCCTCGATGAGAACCTCACCGATAGGACTGCTCTTCAGTCCCCATTGGACCTGTTCACGATACTCCGCGACGTTGTAAGCGATGCTTCCGCCCGTACCTCCCAGCGTGTAAGCCGGTCGGATGATCGCCGGATATCCAACCTCATCCGTCAGCGTCATGGCCTCATCCAGGCTCCTCGCAAACCCTCCCTTCGGGAGTTTGAGACCGATCCGTTCCATCGCCTCTTTGAATAGTTCCCGGTCCTCAGCTTTCTGGATGGCCTCTAACTGAACTCCGATGAGTTCGACTCCGAAGCGATTCAAGACGCCCTTCTCCGCCAGCTCGACCGTTACGTTCAGACTCGTCTGACCGCCCATCGTCGGCAGGAGCGCGTCTGGACGCTCCTTCTCGATGACCTTGGCCACCGTCTTGTGGTTGATGGGCTCCACGTACGTCCGGTCTGCGAGCTCCGGGTCGGTCATGATCGTCGCCGGATTGGAGTTGATAAGAACCGTCTCGTACCCCAATTTCTTCAACGCCTTCACAGCCTGCGTGCCCGAATAATCAAACTCGCACGCCTGACCGATAACGATCGGACCGGAGCCGATGATTAAAATTTTATGGATGTCTTCCCGCTTGGGCATCATATCCCCGGATGAAAATCCAAAATTCGAATATCGAAGCACGAAACAAAAACATAAATCCTAATCTCAAAACATACTGGTTCTCTATGGTTTTTAGTCATTCGAATTTTAGATTTGTTTCGGATTTCGTGCTTCGGATTTCGATATTTTAACACTTCCAATATGGCTAAGATGTTGTCATCGAATCATAGAACAACCTAAATAGATATATTGAATCATGCGGTCCCGGCGACGCTTCCGGATGGTACTGCACAGAAAAAACGGGAAGCGCCTCGTGCCGCATGCCCTCCACAGTCCTGTCGTTCAGGTTGAGATGCGTGATGACGAGTCCGGTGCCGGCCAGCGAATCGGGATCCACTGCAAAGTTGTGATTCTGAGCCGTGATCTCGACCTCTCCCGTTTCCAAACGCTTCACAGGATGATTGCTCCCGTGATGGCCGAACTTGAGCTTGTACGTTCTCGCTCCCAGAGCCAGTCCTAAAATCTGGTGGCCAAGACAAATCCCAAACACAGGACGATAATCCAACAGCTTCCGCACGTTCTCGATAGCATACGCCACGCCTTCAGGATCTCCCGGCCCGTTGGAGAGAAAGATGCCGTCGGGAGCCGATTCAATCACTTTTTCCGCTGGAGTGGACGCGGGAACGACCGTGATCCTCATTCCTAATGAAGTCATCAACCGGAGAATATTCCGCTTCATCCCAAAATCGTAGGCCACAACTCGAAAGGCTTTTTCCCCTAAAGGCCGAATGGTTTCGTAGTACCATTCCGTCGGAGCGCCGGCCTTCCAATCCTCGGGCTTCTCCACGGTGACATACTGGACAAGATCCCGCCCTTCGATGGAGGGATGGTCCTTGAGACGTCGCTCCAAACAGTCGATGCTCAAGCCTTCCGACGATACAATTCCCAACATCGACCCTTGTTCCCGTATGTGCCGCGTCAAAGCTCGCGTGTCGATACGCTGGATGCCCACGATGCCGTTCCGTTTGAGATAACCGTCGAGAGACTCCTTCGACCGATAATTGCTCGGCAAGCGGCACAGCTCCCTGACGATGAATCCCTCCACCTGGGGCTTGGTCGATTCCACATCCTCCTCGTTGATGCCGTAATTCCCGATGTGAGGATACGTCATCGTTACCATCTGTCCCTTGTACGAAGGATCCGTCAGGATTTCCTGATATCCCGTCATCCCCGTATTGAAGACGACCTCCCCGATGGCCGTCCCCACGGCGCCGAATCCCTCGCCGTGAAAAGTCCTTCCGTCCTCTAAGATCAGCACTGCTTCCATCAATCGACTCTATTCAACTCCTGATAAATATTCGGATTCGCCGATCAACTTAAGGGTTTTGATAAAAAGATACAAGTCTTTTTTCATGAGAGGAGCTGCTTTGCCTTCTCAATCTGTTCTCTGACCCGATCCGGATGCGTCGATCCGACAGTCTTCTTCCGCAGGATCGAACGCATGGGATCGAAGACTTGAAAAACGTCCGAATCGAATGCCTTGCAGTGCTCCTGAATCGCATCCATACTCATCGCGTCCAAAGGCTTCCCCGCCTTTTCCGCAGAAGAGACAAGCCCGCACACGATCCCGTGCGCTTCTCGGAAAGGAATGCCCTTCTCGACCAGGTAATCGACCAGATCCGTCGCGAACAGGAAGGAATGCAATTTTTCAAGGATTTTCTCGCGGTTCGGTCTGATTTTCGTCAGTGCATAACGGAAGACATCGAGCATCTCAATCGTCTCCTCCACGCCGCGGCGAAGCGGCCACTTGTCCTCCTGCAGATCCTTGTTGTACGTCGAGGGCAATCCCTTCACTGCGATGAAAAGTTGACTCATCATCCCGAAGAGTTTCGCCGGGCCTGTTCGGACAAGTTCAAAATAATCCGGATTCCTTTTCTGCGGCATCAGACTGCTCGATGTCACGATGCTGTCGTCCAGGTCCAGATACCCGAATTCCTGGGAAGAAAAGATGATTAAATCTTCGGAAAACCGGCTCAGATCCAGCAGGATGAGTGCAAACCCGAACAGAACCTCTAAGATGAAGCTCCGGTCGGAAACAGCATCCATCGAGTTTTCCATGACGGACCCGAACCCGAGAAGCTCCCTCATGTACTCCCGATCCAGAGGAGCAGTCGAACCCGCCAAGGCGCCCGCGCCCAGAGGCAGCGCGTCCATTCGTCTCAACGTATCCTGAAGCCTGCTTTTGCCCCTTTCCATCTGCCAGAATAGGGATAGGATGTAATGCGAAAACAGGACGCACTGTCCCTGCTGGAGATGTGTGAAACCGGGCATGACGACATCGAAATGATCTTCCGCCAAACGAATCACGGCTTCCTGAATTCCTTTCAGCAGGACAACAATCTCAGGAATCCGCTGCTTCAGGTACAGCCGCTCATCCGTCGCCACCTGTTCGTTCCGGCTCCTCCCCGTGTGCAGCTTCTTGCCGGTTTCTCCGATTTCTTCCGTCAGGAGGAACTCCACAGCAGAATGGATGTCCTCAAACCGGTTCAGATCCTCGTCGTTCTCAATCCGCTCTCGGACTCTTTCCAATCCTGACACCACGGCTTCACACTCATCCGACGACAAGACCGACCCCTGATAGAGCGCTCTCGCATACGCCGAAGAAGCCTCGATTTCCGCCCAATACAAAAATCGATCCTCTTTGATCGAAGCGTTAAACGCTTCCAGCAGGGGAATCGTATCCTCTGATTCGAATCGTCTATCCCAGAGTTTCATCTTTTCCCATTCCTGTTCTTCATGAATTCCGTCACTTTTTTCCCCTGCTTCGCCATGATGGCGTTGTGGGCCTTCAGCCGGATGGCGTTGATCCGGATGAACCCGGCGGAATCCTGCTGGTTGAATCCGCCCTCGATGTCCATGCTCGAAAGGTCCTTGTCGTACAGAGAGCTGGGCGATTCCCTGCCCAAAACCATCACATTGCCTTTGTAAAGGGACAGATAAACCACGCCGTCGATGACCTCCTGGCTCTTGTTGATGGCCGCCATCAGAAAATCCATCTCCGGAGAGAACCAGAATCCGTTGTACACGATTTCTGAAAACTTGGGCGTCAGCATGTCCCGCAGCCGCATCACCTCCCTGTCCATCGCGATGCCCTCGATGTCCATGTGCGCCGCGCGGAGGATCGTCATGCCGGGCGATTCGTACACGCCCCGGCTCTTGATGCCGACGAAACGGTTCTCCACGATATCCACGCGCCCGATGCCGTTTCTTGATCCGAGTGCGTTCAGGTACATGAACAGCTCGAACGGCTTCGTTTTTTCGACGCGATTCATCCGGTCGATCACTTTCACGGGAATCCCGTCCTTGAAATGAATGTCGATGCGTGTCTCCTCATCAGGCGCATCTTTCGGACTCTTCGTCATCGTGAAGACGTCCTCATCGGCCATTCGCTTCGGGTCCTCCAGAATTCCCGATTCGTGACTCACATGAATCAGATTGGCATCCTCGCTGTACGGCTTCTCATTAGATGCTTTGACATCGATCCCATGTTCATTGGCATAACGAATCAGGTCCGTCCTGCCTGCAAAACGGGAGAGGAATGCTTCATCCTTCCACGGCGAAATGACTTTGATTTGAGGGTCTAAAGCGTAGTAGGAAAGTTCGAAACGCACCTGATCGTTTCCTTTTCCTGTCGATCCATGGGCGACGAACTGTGCTTTCTCCGCATGCGCGATCTCGATCTGTTTCTTGGCAATGAGCGGTCTTGCCAAGGACGTTCCCAACAGATACCGGCCCTCGTAAATGGCATTCGCTTTGACGGCGGGAAATATATAATCTGTAACGAGTTCTTCCTTCAAATCCTCCACATATACCATGCAAGCTCCCGTCTGAAGGGCCTTCGCTCTGGCGGCTTCGATGTCATCGTTCTGTCCGACGTCTGCGATGAAGGCGATGACCTCGTACTCCTTCTCAACGAGCCATTTCAGGATCACGGACGTATCCAATCCTCCCGAATACGCCAAAACAACCTTGTCCATTCAGTCCTCCTTTCTTGTTATCTAACCTGATAAATTCATAAACCACAGAGTACACAGAGAAAAACACAGAGTAAAATACTAATGTTCAACCAATGAATCGAAAAAATCTGATAAAATGGATGAAACAGACTGAACATTATTTGTCTTATTGTAACTCTATGTTTCTTCTTTTTCTGTGATTCTCTGTGATACTCTGTGGTGAATAATTCAGACTAATTAAAAAAAATCCGCAGCTTGCTGCGGGGAACGAAAACATGATTATA
>JBDRSZ010000172.1:0-5856 GCA_043824415.1 bacterium
CAGTTCCATTGTCCGATTAGAGCGAAATTTGTGCTGTCCGTCAGCGTGTCCTGCGAGATGATCTGGAATACGATGGGACGCATCACGTCAGGAGAAATGGGCGCCACGCTATCTCCATCCACTGTGACCCAGCAGGAAGGGAAGAAGAGCTTGTGGGGAGCGATTTTACCGTTCTCCTGTTTGGCGTACACAGGCCCGACGATGTGCGGGACGGCATCAGGGGATTTGGGCGTGTTCTGCATGCCGAGTGCGTGCGCCCGTGAGGTTCTCAGATCGAACGTTGTCCCGGACGGCTGCGGACCCGAATGGCAGGCCGTGCAGGAGAGCTTGTCGAAATGGACGACCGGAATGCCAGTGTGTTTGGGCCAGGGCGCGCCGAGCCTGCCCGCATCCGGTGAAGCCGATGCAGTTTTATGGAGGTGACAGCCTTGACACGTGAAAGACGATGCCGTTCGATTCCCCGTGATTTCCGCTTCTTCCTCGTAGCCGCGGATCATATCATGGTTGATGCCGTTCCTGTGGCAGTCGACGCACATCAGGCCGGATTTGAGGTGGACGTCCTCGTCAAATTCCCATTTCTCGGAATTGTCGCCTCCGATGATGTTCGTAGAATGACAGAAATAACACCGCTCGTTGGGGATTTTTTTCGTGATGTTGAAGAAGACCTTGCCTCTGGCATCGAACGTGCCGTCCATGTATTGGACGGTAGGCGGGATCTGATCGGGATGATCGCCCACGCCGCCGGCGTAGAGATCGAAATTGTCGGGCATGTCCTTCGCGCTGCCGTAGACGCGGGTGAATCCGCTGGATGCGGCCGCGGCCCAGCGGAAATTCTGGCGGAGCACCTGAGCCGCGTATTCAGCCTGGTCGTGGGCTGCATCGCCGTCGTGACAGCTCATGCAGTTGATCTCGAGGTCGCCAGAGATCATCCACCTGCGCAAGAGGTCCGGGGGATCGGATTCACCCAACTCTCCGGTGCCGCCTCCGGTTGTGTGCCGTCCAAACTGCAGGATGAAATCCCATGAGGTCATCCCGAGCCTCTCAGGACGGATCGTCCCCGGCCAGTTACTGTAGGATATGGGAATTTGGGTGGCGGTCATCGGATCGACCCAGATCCAGGGTTCTCCGGAACGTCCAGGATGCACGTCTTTTTCCGCGGCGTTGAAATGCCAGCCGCCGCTGATTCGGCTGTAATCGTGGCAGGGCAGACATGTTTGCTTCGTGGAAAAGGGCATGAGGGGCTGATCGCCCGGACGGATGGGGCCTTCGTCCGCATCGAACATTTCGATGAGATGGACGGGGATGGAACGGTTCCCGTCCAGAATATCACCGATTTTTTCTTGCTGCTGAGCGGATGCTGGGACAGTCGAAGAGAATAAAAAAATGCAACAGACGAAAACGGATATTTTAAAGACTACTTGCATCATCGGATATCCTGAGGCATTTTCATTATGGAGTGATTCAAACAGTGAATTCGTTGGCATCGAATCGTATTCTCCGGCCGGCTTCGACAGCCTGGTTCACTTTGAGCACGGTCACGGCGGTCTCGTATCCGATGTCTGGCGGGCAGGTGAGGTTCTCTTTGCCGCGAACGGCGTTGAAGAAATTCTCGAGATGGGGTTTGTGATAGGGATCGTTGAACATGACGGGGAGTTTGTACTGGGGAGGCGCGACCGTCTCGCGGACGTCCAGAACAGCGCCTGTTTCCTTGGTCGCTTCCTCATCTGGCGAGTCGAGGTAACGCATCTTCACCCATTTGTCCCATTCGGGCGCGGACGGCTCCCGCCAGACACCGCCACGTCCTGCGGATTCCGAAATGTGCAGCGTGCTCTGGTCGCCCATGAAGTTTTCGAAGTATCCTTCGGCGCTGTTCGTCGTGATCGTTTGGTAGAATGCGCGCACCGTGCCGTGACCGGTTTCGTACTCGTATATCGCCAGAACCGTGTCGTACCATTCGTGCGTTTTGGCGTCGTAGTAATCCGTGCCCCCGCTGGCCATGACGGATTTTGGCCGAGCGTCCAAGAACCAATTGAAGATGTCGATCTGATGGGATCCAAGGTCCACGATCGGGCCGCCGCCGAGATCGCGGTACCAGCGCCAGTTGCGGAATTGGTGCATCGATTTGAAGCCGTACTTTGCGAGCACAACCGGATCGACGGCGTATTTCTTTGGCCAGCCCAGATCCGGCTGTACGGACCGGTTCCACTGGCCGTTGACTGTGGTGACTCTTCCCAATATTTTCGCATCTTTGATGAGTTTCTGATAGCAATGGAGGTAACGCGGATTGCTCCGACGCTGATGGCCGATCTGGAGGAGTTTGCCCGTACGACGCGCGGCCAGCACCATTCTTCGCGCGCCTTCCAGCGTGTTGGACATTTCTTTTTCACAGTACACGTGCAGCCCCGCCTCTAAGCAGGCAATCGTATGATCGGCATGCCAGAAGTCGGGCGTGGCGATGAGGACGCAGTCCAAGCTTTTTTCCATGTCGAGCATCTGGCGGTAGTCTTCGTAAGCGTTGAGATCGTGGCCGTATTTTTTTAGTATCCGAAAGGCCCGTTGCTGGTTGTACTCCGTCCAGATGTCGCAGACTGCCTTGAAACGGATTCCCGGGATTTTAAGACAGGCATCCATCAAAACCTGACCCTGTGCTCCGGTCCCGAGGAGGGCGATATTCAGATCGTCGGATGGAGATGTCTTCTGCTGCCCGCTTGCCATTTTCGACAGCATTAATCCCGCTCCAGCGGCTGCTCCGAGACTCAGGAAACTTCGTCTGTCGATGTCTTTTCTGCTTTTTTGAGATTTCATTCGTTATCCTTCATTGTTCACCACAGAGAACACATTGCGGATTTTTTATCAGGCATCCGAGGTGGGGGGGCAAACGAATAAATATTCCCCGCCCCTGGATTCCCGCCTTAGGCGGACAAGCCCGCTTAAAGAAAGCGGGAATGACACCTTTCCATTCTTTTAAACCATGTTGTGAAATTATATTGAATTTTCCCTAAGCTCGCTTACAAATTCAAACTGCTTTATATCGGACCCTACTTATTCCTCTTTGTGCTCTGTGGTTTAAGAGACGTTCATAGCTGCTTGATTCTCAGGTTGCGGAACCAGACGGGCTGGCCGTGATCCTGGAAACCGATATGGCCTTCGCGGGGCATGTCTTTGTACGCGGTGTTGAATTTATTGGGCGTTCCGTCCGGGTTTTTATGAGGTTCCGTCCAACGGTTCAAATCCATGTCGACGATCTGTTCTCCGTTGTGCACGACATAGATCTTATTGGCTTTGCAGGTGATCGTATAGTGGTTCCATTCACCCGCCGGTTTCGAAATGTTCTTGCTCGGAGCGAGGCAGTCGTAAATCGCCCCGCAGGCCCCGTATCTCGATCCGTCCGTCGTTTCGTGAATCTGGACTTCCATCCCCGTCTGGACAATGTCCTTCAGGTCGCCCGTGCGGAAGAAGACACCGCTGTTGGCGCCTTCACTCACTCTATACTCCATGTCGAGAATGAAATCCCCGTATCGTTCTTTCGTCCAGATGTAGCCGCCGCCGTGCCACGTCAGGGCGCCTTCGTCCATCGTCCAGGAGCTTTCTTTGAATGTGCAGTTCGACAGGTCGTCGGCAAGAAGGTTCTTCCAGCCCGACGGATTCAATGGACCCGCGACAGCGTTAAAGTAAGCGACGCACTGCCGGATTTCGGGGACGGAATTGTCCCAGTTGTATTCGTACTCGATGGAAAAGGATCCCAGGAAGTGCTGCCGATGGAGCTCCGTCAGGAGGGCTTTCACGTCGGCCTTGCCCGTTCCCCAGACGACGTCGTGGGCTTCACGGACGCTGAATTCGTTCAGGTCCTTGAAATGCAGACTGACGATCCGTCCTTGCAGTTTCTTCAGCGCTTCGAGGGGATTGATGCCCGACCGCATCCAGTGACCGGTGTCGCCGCACGCGCCCAGCCATTCGCTCCGTCCCTCACAAACTTCGAGGACTTTATCCGGATTCCAATAGTGGGACGGTTTCGGATGGTTGTGGATGGCCACGTGAATGCGGTATTCTTTGCATAACCGGTCGACGAGGTCGAATGCCTCTTCGGGCGGCTCGGCCACGATGGTTTCGATCCCCATCTTCTTTGCGAAGTCGAACACCTTCCGACATTCCGTTTCATCGTTGGGCAGGCCGACGACGCCGTAGTTGATCAGACGGACGCCGTCAGACGCCAGTTTCTGTTTGACCTCCTCGCAGATTTCCGGCGGCATGGTGTGATCGAATCGTACGTCGGATTTGTCGCTTGATAACCTTTGTCCCGGATACGCCTCGATCCAGTCCAGACCCGCGGAGGCCGTTTTTTCCACGGCTTCGTAGAATGTGAACCGGTTGAAGGAGTAGGCTTGACATCCCAGATGCCAGCCTTCGTACGCATCCGTGGACGGGTGGGTCGTTACAGGGAGTTCTTGATTCGAAGAACAGGAACTCAATGCAAGGAGTATGGATACCATGATCATCTTGTGTAAGAAAGTTGCTTTTCTCATGGTTTTGCTTCCTTTCGATTACAGTGTCCATCCATCTCGGTATTCCATGTGCAGGAGTTCGTTCGCCTCGGGGATGTTCGTGAATTCTCCTTTCGTTCCGTCGTAAAGCAGTTCCGTGTTTTTCTCCTGCATTCGGACGGCCACGTTCCCCAGCATCATCGTTTCGGTCAGCGGACCCGAATATTCGAAGTTGGTGGAGGCCAGTTTGGGATCTTTCTTCTTACAGGCTTCGATCCACTCTTCGGCGATTCCCGGCGAGCGCGGAATGGATTTCGCCGGACGTTTGTATTCCCGCATTTTTGTTTCGGGGACGATTCTCGGATTGTCTCCGTATGTGCTGCCCATGAGCATGCCTTTGTCTCCGATGAGGAGTATGCCTCCCCCTGAATCGCCCATACGCCTGCCGGGTTCCATTTCTGGTGGACGCGGGGGCATGAGGCCGCCGTCATACCACATAAGTTTTACAGGAAGCATCTTGCCCCTGGCGGGGAATTGGTACGTGACGATCTCCGCGATGGGGGGGGAGTCCTGCGTGTAAGGCGAGGAACTGGCCTGGACGCTCGTCGGATATTTCAGCTTCAAAGCCCAGTAGGCATGGTCTAAGATGTGGGCGCCCATGTCGCCCAGAGCGCCCGTGCCGAAGTCCCACCATCCGCGCCAGGAAAACGGCAGATACGCCGGATGGTACGGACGCCATCGGGCGGGTCCGAGCCACTGATCCCAGTCAAGAGTGGGGGGAACGGAGGGAATCTCTTTGGGCGCTTCGATTCCTTGCGGCCAGATTGGGCGATCCGTCCAGCAGTGGGCTTCGCGCACATCTCCGATGGCTCCATCCCAGAGCCATTCGCACAACAGTTTACCGCCTTCCATCGCGTGTCCCTGATTGCCCATCTGGGTGACGACACCCGCTTTTTTAGCGGCAGCGGCCAGAGCACGGGCCTCATACACGGTGTGCGTCAGGGGCTTTTGCACGAAGACGTGTTTTCCCATTTTGATGGCCATCATGGCGATGACAGCGTGATTGTGGTCCGGGGTGCTGACCGTAATCGCCTCGATTTCTTTCTCTTTTTCGAGCATCTTCCGAAAATCCTTGTAGAACTTGGCTTTTGGGAAATAATCGAACGCATTCTTTACGATGGCCTTTCCGTTCTCTTCCCCGACTTTATGCCGCTCGGATGCTTTCTTTTCATCCACGTCGCAGAGGGCGATGACGTTTTCCGAGGCCATGGCAACCGAGTCGGAAAATCCCTTGCCGCCGATTCCGACGCAGGCGACGTTCAGCTTATCGCTCGGCGCTTTGTAGCCCGGACCTCCGAGGACGTGTCTGGGTACG
>JBDRSZ010000173.1:0-2775 GCA_043824415.1 bacterium
ATTTCCACATTGCCCACGATCTTCTTCACCGGAACCATCCCCAGGCGTTCCCATAGTGCGATGTTGATCTTGACCCCATCATTGATATCCGGCCGCCAACCCTTTGGCTGTTCCTCCGGGCCTTTCCAGCGAACATAGATCCGCACCTCCCGATCTTTGCCCTCCTGGATGCGATCCAGTTTCTCCTTGAAGTGCTCAAGCTCGATCATCCGGCGGTCCAGTTCCGCGATACGGTCAAAGACATCCGGGTCATCCCCTTTGCCCGTCAGCCCCTCCAGTGCCGTGCGCGTTTGGGAGATCAGCTTCTCCAGGTACTTGTTTCGCAGCAACTGGAGCATTCTGTAACCCTTTTAGCCATCCACGAAACGGTGATTGTCAATATAGTCAAGCACGTCCCCAATTCCCCCCAGGGGGTAGTTTTTCCCTTGACAGAGGTCCTTTTAATGGGTGACCCCATCCCGCACAAATCCTGTAGTCCAACAAGATCTGTTGCATTTCCTTGATGTACTTCAGAAGGCAGCATAAAAAACAAGAAGCAGAACCCTCAGATTTTGTGCAACGTTAGGGTTAAATCTTAACCTTCTTTAGAAGCGCTTTTAAGTTTATCTATGATGGACTCAACAAGTCTCTCATCACGGGGAAGAGCCCATTCATAGCCAGGGACACCACTACTCCCGGTAGGGTGAGGAATCTTCTGACCAATACTCCAATTTTTCTGCACTGGATAACGTCCAAAAGTAATACAGTACGATAATCTATCTAAGAGAATGCACTCTTCTTTCGAAAAGTTGAGATCAATCTTTTCAGCTACCTTTTCGGCAAGTAATAAAAGTTTGTGGTTATTTGCACCAGGGATACCTTTAAATGTTCCATCTTCAGCTAAAATTTCTCCCGAAAGCAACCACACTCCTTTTAAAAGGCATTCAATTGCCATCGCTCTGAGCATATTAATTACCCATAGAATCCTGCTATCTCCAGCGAAAATGTCATCAGGTCGACTATTTAGGAACCCACATTTATCGCAAAGAATTTTACTTGAGAATAAAAGTTCATCTGCTTTGTCGAACCAATCAGAAGCACGGTTACATTGGCGATCGAAACCTTGGATCAGTTGTTTACGTGTTGGTTTATATACTTTCATATTTAACACCGAATTCAGCCGCCGAGGTACGAGGTCGGCTGGAATGCCTTGTTGGGGCGGCCCATGAGCTTTCATCTGGCTTCGAAAAGTCTCAGAATCAAAGTGGCCCATTTAATTGTGTCAAATACCAGTGCTTTGAGCGCGGGCTTGGTTCCATGGACATCTCCCATTTTAGAACGTAGTGTTTGCATTAAATATGCGGCCTGATTCACAGAACCTTCAAGGTTCTTGCAGAATGTTTCGGTCACATCTGGTGCCCACCCAAGCGCAACAAGGTCTTGCTTAATGGTACTGAGACTCCCCAAGGCAGCCAGCGATTTTTTTATCTTTTCCTGGTATGAAGCACTCGTCGGATCACCCATGTTCTTTTGGGAGTATATCCGATTTGTTACGGTGTCTATTGCTCCACATGCGGCCGCTACAGCGCCACTCAAGTCACCATCTCGCAGTCTGGACGTGGCCTTTAGTAAGTCCGATGCCGAGTCCGCTGGCAATTCAGAGAGTTCAGAAATGTCAAGGATTTCAATAGGGACCAAACACTTGTTATGGAGTGACCACCCCAGCCTCGAGAAGTAGCTTTCTAAGGTTCCTTCAAGCTTTGGCTTTTGTCTCAGCAGTTCTTCAACCATTATTTGCAGAAAACGACGCTGTTCGCTGAGACTCAGGGAGTAGAAAGATCGATCCAGCGCTAACATCAGGTCATCATACTCTCTGGTGGTTGGCGTGCCAGCAAAAGCCGGCAAATGGCTCATGTCCATTCCGGTGGCACCCACGAGTTTTCTTACTAACGAGGCGCTACAGTGTGATCTGAGAATGGTGCGGAGAGGCCCCCAGTTTTGTGATATGTTCTGTGTCATCCTAAACGTTCCCCATCTGTGAAGCCTTAGTGGATAAGATCATACAATGCCCCAACGTGCGGCATAACCGGGGCACCGTGAAGCGGAGCGCGTCCGTGTTGATGCCATTGGACTGTCTCCGTCACGACATGAACTCCCGGGACCGCTTATGCAGAGCGACTTCTATTCGCCCCTGTAGGTCAATCGCCGTCCGTAGAACATTTGCCAGATCGGTGACGTCTTCCGGCCCGAGAATCAATGGGCGAACGGGATGCATGACGCAGTTCCGAGTCTTTGCAATCTTCCCGGTGGCCTCCTCATATTTCTTGCGGGACGGGTACTCAAGACGTCCGAGAAGTTCAGGTGATCGCGCAACCACAGTCATCAATTCGACCAGCGTGGCTGCGGCGACAGGGTTGAGCTCGACATTGCGTCGCTTGGAAAGATCCGAGTAGCCAAGTATTCGAACCTGGCCCTCTTCGCCTAGCTTCTGAATCCAGTCCCATGGATCAGTGAACGCATTGCCGACGAACTGTGCAAGTGCGATCTCAAGTCGGCACAGTCGGTCGTACACGACGGCCCGTACCGCCTGCCTGTTCAGATCCGCCCGGGTGATGAGTCCATAGATGGTTCGGGAAGGAAGATGCTCTCTGTTCCCGTTAGCATCAAGAACGGTACCCTTTGCCTGACAATAGACAATGGCCGATGCGCGTGTTGTCATCGCTACAAAGAGCTCTTCGAGAGGGACCCAACTCTTAAGGTGCGCAAAGCAGACTGTATCGTTCGGGTTGAAGTTGA
>JBDRSZ010000174.1:0-2125 GCA_043824415.1 bacterium
CAATTCATATTTGAAAATTGCCAAAGTCGAGTTTTCATTTAATAGACACCATCACCCACAGCAGGAAAATGATGACGCCCACTAAGACCCAACTTCCCCAAAAACCGATGAAATCCATCTTGCTCGGCTTGAGAATCTCCCACTGAGATCGGGGAAGAATCTTGTCCTTCTCAAACTGTTCCGGATGCGTATACGAATGTTCCAATGCCTTTCTCTCTTCCTCGTCTGTCGGCTGGACGGGCGTGTGCATTTTCGCAAAGAATCGATCCAAATATTTCTTTGGGACAGCCCTCGTCACGAAGGACAGGAGAAAGAGGAGAAAAAACGGAAACAGCCCATCGAAGAAAAACCGCGTAGCCACCAATTGAGCCTTCGTGAATCGGGTAAAATCGATGCCTGCCCAGCTCAGCACCCATATCTCGGCGTGAAACCTTCCGTATCCCATTTTCGGAGAATTCGGGTCCGACGGATCGATCCGTGCCACCCTCTCGAAAAACACACCCGTCGGCTCGATGAGATGCTCCTTCTGAATGGACTGACCCACCGCATCAGCCCTCCCGTTCTCGACGTCCTCTCTGAGCGCACGGACCGTGACAGTCACCTTTTTCGGATGCGTCTCCCGTAAAAAAGATTCGTTCGTCCTGGCCCAATCGAGTGTTTGGAACAGATTGGGAAGGGCTGCATAGATGATGAGACAAACGGCAACCTGGAGGAAGACCGCCCATTTCGTCAGGCGGCGCCATACGAATCCCAGCCAGATAGCCGCGCCGAAAATCGCCGGGATGGAAATGATATACTTGAAAAGTTCTAGCAGATTGTTGATAAAAAGAGCCACGCCGATGCCTCCTAAAAGCGTGACGCCCACGGCAATCCTGCCGACAAACAAATAGTGGCTTTCCGTTCGATTGGGACGAAACGGTTCGTACAGATTCTTGATGAACAGTGCGGAATAGGATACTGCGCCCGCGTCCAGCGAGGACATATTGGCCGCTAAAATGCCGACGAGCATCAGGCCGATGGCTCCAGGGAAGAGCAGATCCTTCGTCATATACCCCCAGATAAGATCAGGATCGTGCAGCTTGCCGGCGTACAGGCCAATGGCCAGAAGTCCGGCCAATGCCCAGAAAATCATGATCACGCGCTTAAAGTACATCCCGCCGATCATGCCGATCCGAGCCGTTTGCTCGTTCTTCGCAGACCCGGCCGTCTGCATCCCTGTGGAGACCGCAACGATGGAAACAAGGTTGGATAGAACCATGGCCAAGATCGTATACCAGGCATACTCGCTCATCGTCACAGATCCGAACAGCTCGAACATGTAATTCGGAACTGTTGCATGCAGTCCCGAAAACCCGCCGATTTTGTGCAGGCCCACAGGAATCAGAAGTAGCGAAAATATGATGATGAGCACCCCCTGAATCGAGTCCGTGATCGCAGCGGCGCGAAATCCTCCTAACATCGTATACAAACCGACGATGACGGCATACACAAAATAAAAAAGAATCGGATTCGTATGAGAGACGAATGAATGAAGCTCCCTCCGTTTATTCTTCTCGTTCAATTCTTCATAGCGAACGCGATCGTCCGCGTTCAATCCTTTACCTAATTGTGCCCGCAGCGCCTGGTACTCCTCGAACTGCTCGATGCTCAGCCGTTCCTCGACAGTGCATTCTTCCATGGACTTGGGCGTCATGGCCATCATCGTCTTGGCCGCCACCATGTAACCTACGCCGCCGCCTAAGATGGACAACAGCAGAGTGAAAACGGCGTAGCTGCCCCCCAAGAATCGGCTCCTGAATCGGTCAGTAAAATAATCGCCGATCGTCGTCAGGCGGACGCGGCGAAACAAGAGCGTCGTGAACCAGTAAAAAGGCGTCAGGAACAGGACGAGGTACTGAATCCACATGCCTCCGATGCCCTGGCGATAGACCTCCCTCGACACAGCCACGGCCTGATCCGCATTCGTCGAACAGCCGAAGTTGAGGAAGAATTGATAGATTCGGCCCAGTTTCCTGCCTGCAAGATAAAAATCCCCAGTGGTCTTCGTTCCTTTCCCGGCACGCTTCCCGATCCACAGAATGATCAGAACATAAATGATGATGATAGAAACATCCAAAACGTGGTG
>JBDRSZ010000175.1:0-5386 GCA_043824415.1 bacterium
TGATGTTCCTGCTATATAGACATCTTCGGATGAGCTTGCCCATATATCCAAAAGCAGAGATTGCCAGTTGGCGGGATGGCAAAGGGTATCCACGCTCCACGACAGTTCTCTGGGGTTTTTTGTCAGATGCAGAGGACTAAAATCCTTCCTGCAGTGGAAGTGCATGAACAATACAACAGAAGCAATACACAGCAGAATAGCGATTCTTTTCACGGTGTTGGTTCTCCTTGATTCTTTCATTCACAAACAATCCTTCGGGACTAAAATTTTTCGGGCGGGCTTCTGTTTTTGTGCATCCTTCCGGTCCTCCGAATGCAGTATTTTGTGCTGATTCGTGCACCGGAAGGATCGTATGTTCAGGATGAATGACAGAAAAACAGGACAGGTAACCAAAAAGTCAGAAACACAAAAACCGGAGTCAGATGGAATCGCAAGTTGAGAAAACGATCGAACAGTCGGTGCGATCAGCACATGAATGTCTCATCTAATCCCTCACTTTAGCCATTCTATAAATGGCATGCGGTCTTGGGTAGACAACCATAATATATAAGATGGGTATTCAATTGTCAAGTCTTTTTATCGATAAAAAGTAAATATTGTAAGAAAATAGTAACGTAGATAAAAATATGACCATCGATTGATTCAATTGAAGTGATTCGCCGAAGAAAGAGAAAGAATCATGCCGTTATCTCCGACGGCCCAGCCGGTCTGACCGTCGATGAGAAAGATCGCGTTTAAATTTTCGGTTGTCTCGGCCGTCTGGTAATACCAGTATTTTCCGCCGTTGTCTGTTTGGATGAGCAAGCCGTTCTCTCCAACGGCCCAGCCGTTTTCTCTATCTAAGAAGAAAATGGAATGCAGGTTTTCAATCCGCCACCCGGTCTGAGAAGTCCAGTTCGCTCCACCGTCCGACGTCTTGAATACCTTGCCGTCATTTCCAACAACCCAGCCGGTATTTGCATCGATTAAGAATACGGAAAGGAGATCCTGGGATGTCGGGCTGAGTAGACGCACCCAATGCGCACCGCCGTCCGATGTTTTAAAGATACCTCCTCCGTATCCGACGATCCAGCCGGTGTTGACGCCGCAAAAATGGACCGAATACAAGTGAGAGGATGTCGGGAAGGTTTGATTGGACCAGGTCTGACCGCCGTCCGTCGTTTTACATACGGTTCCGGTATTCCCGACTGACCAGCCTGTGTTCGCATCTGCAAAGTAGATTGAGTGCAGGTCAGCGGATACACCGCTGATCTGCGGAATCCAGTTCGTCCCGCCGTCTGCCGTTGCGAAAATCTCACCAGAATCTCCGACGATCCAGCCTTTCCGGCTGTCGACGCAATGAATGGCGCATAGACCCTTGTTCGGAGTAATCCATGTCGAACCGCCGTCGAAAGTCTTGAGCAGCGTCCCGTAATGACCGACGGCCCAACCGACTTTTTCGCTGCTGAAACGAATCGATTTTAAATGGTAATTTGATCCTATTGTCACTAGCATCCAATTCGCGCCGCCGTCGATGGTCTTCAGTGTGATGCCGTAATCTCCGACGGCCCAACCACTCGTACGGCTGGTAAAAAAGACAGAATAGAGATTGTTCGTTGTGCCACTGTTCTCCAAGACCCAAATGCCGCCGCCGTCCGTCGTCTTCAGAATCGTGCCGCGATCACCCACAATCCAACCGTTTTGTCCGTCAAGAAAATAGATGGAATGCAAATGCTGGGTTACGTTGTGATTCTCAGACATCCACGTTTCGCCTCCGTCCGTCGTCCTGAGAATGGCACCGTTGCTTCCAACAATCCAGCCGTGCTGATCATCCGTAAAATAGACACGATTCAGCATGGATGACATTCCAGCATTCTGGGAAGTCCATGATGTGCCCCCGTCCGTCGTCCTGAATATTTTTCCACGATCGCCCACAGTCCATCCATCGACAGCATTCAAGAAAAAAACATCGTTCAAATCCGCTATGATTCTTCCGTCGTAAGACGCCCAGCTTATCCCGCCGTCTGTCGTCTTGAGTATCGTACCGCCGTCACCGACTACCCAGCCTGTAGATACGTCCCCAAAAAATACGGCGTTCAGCCATTGGGATGTACCGCTGCTTCTTGGAGTCCATTGCATGCCGCCGTTCTTTGTTGAGAAGATGCTGCCCGCATTGCCAACAACCCAGCCGGTGTTGTCGTCGATAAAACAGATGGATTGATAATGCCCGGACATTTCATTGATCTGGAACGCCCAATCCTGGCCTCCGTTGGTTGTCTGTAAAACTGCCGTCGTCCGATCCAGACGGTTCCTTCCGACAATCCATCCCGTGTTGCGATCAACAAAATAGACAGACTGAAGATCGATGGAAGTGCCGCTCTCCTGCCGCGACCAAATACTGGATTCACCCGGAGCGGCAATCGGGCGGATCTTACATTGGATGCCAAATCCAATAACGGCGATTATCGCTATAAAGGATGCGAATCCTTTCTGTGTCCTCGAAATATCCGTCAACAACGATTCTTTCACATCAAGTCCTGAATATTTTATCGATGAAGGCCGATCCCTATATTGAACTGAAAACCGCCCGTATCATAAAAATACCGATAACGAGGCACTTCGTTATCGAATACAACGTCATAATTAAAATACGTGTGCCCGTAAAAAACTTTAGACAGATATTTCATGTAACATTGGATATCGACCTTTTGAAAAAGACAATGAAATCCCACGACAAATTCAGCGCCGATACCGCTTGCAATCTCGTCGTCCAGGATTTCGTCGCCGTAAATCTGACCGCCGGCGAGGTTTTTCATCCTGCCTCCCCGAAAGAATACCTGGGACGCCAACAGTCCAGGACCGGCCATGAAGCGAAACCGACCTTCTCTGTTGAATCGGAATAGCAGGTCAAAGCTGAGAATACACAGGTGCAAAGAGGGGTTTGAAAAATGCTGAATGCGCGGTAAGGAATAGTGCTTTACGAACACGGTATTGCTCTTGCTTTTCTTGAATCCGTACGACAACGTGACCAGGCCGAGAAAACGGGTATACTCACCGTACAGGATTGCTTGAATCATGGGGATCGCACCGAATTGCTGTTTGAGTTTGATAAAATTCGGGAAAAACGATCCGACGCACAAAGAAATGCCCGTTCCCCTGAAGCTTTGTTCAGACAGTGAAGGGAAAACGACGTCCTCTTTCGGAATCATATCCGTCTCGGACGCTTCAGTAGGTTCTCCGTGTTCCGACTGCATTTCCTGAATGAACTCAAGGGGGACTGCTTCGGCGAACCGTTCCCAGGCCATGTATCCATACGCGGACAACGCGTACGGATTTTCGATGCTCCCCTGTGTGTTGATGATGACAGACGTCGTATTCATCCGCAGCCAGGATCGCTGCCCCGTTGCTCTCGTGACCAACTCATCTCTGACGTATTCAACATCTTCGTCCTCTCTTGTATACACAACTCTGAGATACTGGGGAAATGAGAGTCTTTTTTCATGGAGGAATTCGCCCGGAGAGAGGATAGATTCCACTGGGATTTGATTGAAGTATTCGTTCACTTCGTATCTGGAGACTCTGTATTCCGTCGAAATTAAATATCCTTCTTCTTTGAGACGGTCCGAAGCCAAGGAAGCGATGAAGTGGGCGAGAGATCCCCGATATGCTCTCCGGCGATTTTTCATCCATTCCTCCATCTGATTTTTACTCTGGGGCGGAATGGAGTCGAATTTCGATTGATATTGAAACCGCACGATGACGTCGTTCCTGGTTGCAAACTCTTCCAAATACATTTCGATGAGATAGCCCAGCGCCTGATTCTCAATCCGCAGCGGCTTGGCAGCCCGTACACGGAATTCCTGATTTCTTTCATCAATCTGGAAATTCAGAACATCGGGGTTCAGTATCCTGCACTTCCGTGTGTTCTGCGTGGGACCGAAAAGGAGCCTCTCAAACGTTCCGCAATTTCTTTCCCACTCACTGCGGTTTCTCATCATATCGGAATGCTCGAGCGCTTGGACGGGTGCTGGCTGGAGACGAACGTTGACCATGTCCGTTTCTGGTTCGGTCAGCCGTATGTTGAGAATGGTGAGTTCGTATTTTTCCATAAAAAACACGAGCGTATAGGCGCCCGCTTGAACGTTTTCGAAAACATAGTTACCCTGTTCATCCGATTGCGTTGCTCGCATTGTGCCGGAAATGAATACAGTGACAGATCGAAGGGACAAACCAGATGATGCGTCCAGGATACGGCCGGTGATTTGACCCGAAGGCCGGGCAAACAAAGAATTGGAAATAAAAATAAAAACGGAAAAAAATACTGCTCTGTTGATAGAAATCGTTTTTCGGAAAATAGACTTCAAAAGGAACGGCTCCGATAGCGTGTTTTTCATGGCGTTTTTTAACGTAACATCAATGTTTGATGAAATCAGCCTGGCTGTGAAACTGGCACATCTGCTCCCATTGCTCGGGCGTCAATCCGTGCGGGAAGCGGGAGTGCAGACGTAATTTATCCAAATCCCTCCAGAAGAAAGGAGGCATGAAAACGACTTCCGGATCACCCGCGAATATGCTCGTCAACTTGCCCGCTCCCATTATACCGAAGCCGACTTTCATTGCCGTGCTCGGATTTGAATAAATAGTGAAAATGTCGAAAATGGATAACGGCATCAGCAGAAGAGATTTGACATGAAACAGCGTGTATCCTTCGATGTATATCTTATCGATTTCGGAGAGAGAAATCCGGTGTATTTTATCGCTGCATCTTGCAAAAATGTGCGTTTCGGTGACGGAAAGGAGCTCTCCTTTCAGCTTGGTATTGTCTTCGAGCGTGATCTGCGCATCATCTCCTAACGGTTTTGACATCTGGATCGAACTCGTACATGAGCAAAAACACAGACAGATAAGGAGCGAATGGAAGGTTTGGTTTCTCATGAAAAAATGAATCCGCTTCGGTTCATCACGACCGCGGCGCGGTTCTCACTGACGGTCGAGGGCTTGGGATATATAGACAAAGACGAACAACAGGTTCAGCGTCGAAAAAATCAGAGGATACGGCTGCAATTTTCGCTCATAATAGGTGATGCTCTTCACATTCTCGATGGGGATTTCTGACACGGCGTGGCTGTTTTCCCGTGTAAGATCATACTGAATGCCTGAACCCACGAAAATGCCGTCTTGGTAATCAAAACCTTTCTCGAAGATGACCATGGATCCATCGGTCAGGTGCATCTTTGCGATCCTTTTCATCGTGAGCGTTCTTGATTGCTGAACGCGTGCAGTGTTCATTGATCGGATGTGCGTATGCATGTAGATGCACGAGGAAAACGCGAAGCACATGAGGCATACCGCAGATAGGGTGAACCACTTTTTGATTTTCATTCGCACAATAGGATTTATCGGGATT
>JBDRSZ010000176.1:0-2485 GCA_043824415.1 bacterium
CTTCGACCAGACACGATGCACCAAATCGGGAGCGTATTGCTGCGAATACCCTTCGATCGGAAAATGGAGATCCTTGTCACCCACAAAATCGAGCAAAATCCCGTATTCTGGGAGATAGCCGGCCTGCTTGTTCTGAGCAAAATGACGGGAGCCCTGACACCACGTCTCGTTCCTCCCCTGAATGCCCGCATCCTCTCCGTCGAAGAGAACGATGTCCACGCCTCTCCGAGGGGGATGCTGTTTCAGAATCGAAGCAATCTCCAACAGCACAGCCACACCCGAAGCGCCATCATTCGCGCCTAAAATAGGTTTATCCCAGTTGGAGCTGTCTGAGTCCTTGTCGGCCCACGGGCGCGTGTCCCAATGGGCGCAGAGGAGAATGCGTTTCCCCTGGCTGCCGAATGAAGCAATAACGTTGTATAACGTAAGTGTCCGATCGTTCCGATAATCCGTGAACAAGAAAGGCTGTTTAACCACGCGATCCGCAGATTTACGAAGTTCTTCCTCTAAAAATTCAAGGCATGCTCTATGCCCCTTCGACCCGGGATTTCGCGGTCCGAACGCGCACTGCTTTTTCAGGTATTCAAAAGCCCGATTCCCGTCATAGGCCGGTACCTGACTCCTGGAGCAGGAGACGCTGAACAGCAGCAAAAACGGAAAACTCACATCTCGAATGTGAATCGTCTTTTTCATCCTATCGCTCAATACTTTTTATATCACCCACTGTTTTACAATATAGACAAACCAGAGGCGCTTATCAACCACGAACATAAATGGAGGCGTACTAATCCCCTTTGAGGGGGACTACAGGGGGAGTGATATTCACTCCCTTCTCCACAAATCTCCTGAAGATCTTGGGATACAAAATTCTCTTTACGATCGTATACGCAATCACAACATATCCCAACCCGATAATCAGATCGACGATGTAGTGCTCGTTCAAATACACGGCCGAGAACCATGTTCCGATCGGATACAGGAGCCATACAGGTCGAAGTTTCCTGAACTTCTTCATTCCAAAAAACGCAATCACGCAAGGATACGCACCGTGCAGGGATGGGATGGCCGCGAAGAGGTTTGGGTTGAAAGTATCCCAGAAGGATTGAAGGAAATTCGTCCCGATGAGCTTATCGAAGTTGACTAATCCGGCGGCACTCCCGGAGACAACTCCCACAGGTTGCGCCAGGCCGTGCGTGTACACATACCAGGGCGGCGCCGCCGGATAGAGCATGAAAGTCGCCAGTGCCATGATGTTCAGGACCGTTAGCGTGTATATAAAATGATAAAACGTCCGGCGGTCGGAAAGCGTATGCCAGAATATCCATCCCAAGATGAGGGGAGCGCCGAAGTGGAAGGTGTAAAAATTCGCTCCCATGACGTCCAACAGAATTTTTCCGATGGAGCCTTCATGGATTGCCTGAAAATGTTCGAAGTAAAACGAAGGGATTTGCCCTCCGAAAAGCGGCCCGAAAAGAAGGAGTTCCAGCTTGAACGGCGGCACGACGTTGATGACATGGCGGACGCTGTCCGCAATCCCCCGCATCATATCGTATGCTATCCAGAAAAGGATAAAAGGTGCCCAATCCGTAAGGAACTGTTTCGATCTTTTCTTTCCCAAGGCAAGTGAGAATACGATGAGCGCTAAAAACGTGTGATCGGGCCGGACGTGGACGATCTGATTGATGAGGATGAAGTAGACGACGATCCCCATGAGAACATATCCGCGCCATCGATGGTTGGGATGCCGGATATTGATCAAGATGCTTCGAACCTTGTTTCGAAAATCTACCATTCCAGCCCCTTTCCGTGAACGACAACACCCTCTATTCGACGCGATAAAGATACTGCATTTGCATGAACGTTCGATCCTGCCCGACGGGAACGAATCCCCATTTGTCCATCATCTCCCCCAAATTCTCCGGCCGGATAGGATAAACCCGATTTCCACAACCATTCCGAAGTGCATTCCAGAATACAGGCGGCGCAATCGTAACGAGTAAAAAGCCTCCGCGATGGAGGACCCTCCGCATCTCAGCGACGAATTCCTCTTTGTCTGAGAGATACTCCGTCAACCCGACAGCCGCCACAAACGGCACAGCCCCATCACGGAACGGAAGACGATTCGCATCCCCAGTGACGCCCGTGAACGTTCCCCTCCGAACCCTTTTCAACATACGGAAAGATCGATCCAATCCGATGATGGACACATCCCACCGAAACACATCCAGCGAGGAGCCCGCGCCCGTTCCCACATCCAAAACAACGGAAGGCTGAATAGACTCGCCCTTAATAAGTCTCTTGAGGGCCGCTTTCTCCCCATTGAGAATAGTCCGCCACGGCGGCAGCGAACGTACCAAGCTGTAAAAACTGGCCTTAAAATCCCAGAGTTCCATGGAATGTCATTCTGCTCTTTCGGTGAGAATCTCCAACCCATTCGATAAAATCTCCAATTCCATCCGCCGCCCCTCCGTGCACAATGTCTCCC
>JBDRSZ010000177.1:0-6079 GCA_043824415.1 bacterium
TTCAAGAAGGGATTTCTTGAAAGCATCAGGCATAGGTACGGCTGCCGTGACACTTGCGCCCAAAAAATTGTTTATAAACGGCAATGTGAATGTATCATACCAAATCAACGACAAGGATACTGGCATTGGTTTGGAGAATGCGCTCATCAAGATGGTGCACAACAGCAATCCGAGTATAAATTTTGAGAAAAATACTGATTCAAATGGGTATGCATTAATCGAGAACGTGCCAACGCCTGTTGAGCATAACCCATTTGTTCCCACAGGCTATGACCTTATGCAAAATTTCCCCAACCCCTTTAATCCCACTACAACCCTTGAATTTTACACAGGAAAGCATGGTTACGCTGACCTGACAATATTTGATGAGCTGGGCAGGCATGTAAAGACCCTTGTGTCAAAAGAACTGCCTGCTGGAAAGCACACCCTGCAATGGGGCGGCCTGGATAAATTTGGCAGGGGAACATCAGCAGGAATGTATTTTGCCAGATTAACTGCAGGGGATTTCACTGAAACAATCAAACTAATAAAGACAGATGGCGGCGGAACATATGTTAATGAGGCTAAGTCAACAGCGCAGGGTGAAGCTCCGCCAGGTTCTCACAAGGTATTGAGTCCTGACCTGTACAATATCACAGTTGAGAAAGCCAATTATAAAAAGATAGATAAGATTGAGGACATAGCCCAGCCAAGACATTTTGATTGGGAGATGGAAAAGAATGATATTCTAAAGCTCTATGTCATAGACAACCAAACCCTTGAGCCAACCAAAGGCAAGGTAGAAATTAACTCACAGACATTTGAGACAGACGCCAATGGCTATCTCGAGGTAGATGTGGACACCAGCACAGTAGATGAGTTAAAGGTCTACTCCACAAAGAATGGCGTTACAAACAGCTTTGTCCAGACATACAGGAATGTTCCGGTTGGTGATTTACCAGCAGGCCTGATGGTCACAACCTTCAGTGACTTAACAGACGTCGACCCTTCACTCGCTGTGACACCTGAATTGTTCAGGGAATTTATGCAGGAAGGAAACTTTATCGGCGGATGGCCATATAGTTATCCAGAGGGCTTGAAGTCAATCGACTTCCAAAATGCCCAGAACCCAGTCCCCAACCCCGACGGAGACCACGGCTATGTGTACTGGATTGACAGGGATTTTTTTAATTCCAGAGCTCCTGACAGTTACGGAATTTTTTCAGCAGAAGAGCAGTTACATATTAAGGATGTTATAGAAAATTATATCATGACAAAAATAAGAGACGCGACACACATGCCGCAGATTTATCTTGCACAACCGGGAGAGACTCCTTCGTTAGAAGATAATCCAGGCACTAGTGGGCAAAGGCTTATTCCTGGCACAATTTTTGTTACTCATCAATATGGTGGAAATGGATATGCATTTGGATGGCAGGACTATGATAATGATGGTATCGTTGATGCCGCGACCGCCTCCATCGGCGACCCGACGAATCTAGATTTAAAGATTGCAGAAGAAACAGGAAGCATAATAACCCCTAATCCAATATATAACCCAGACATGGATGGAAAAACTATGTTTAGTGAACGTGCTGGAACAAATGGGCTTTCCCCTGCTGATTTAAAGGCATTGGGAATTGAAGAAAATGTTAATAAGGGTGCAGAATGGGCTCAGTACACATTACCTAATCAGGTAGAGGTTATGAGAGGATTTTATAAGCCGTTAACACATATAGATGATATTCTCGGCATACGTCTGAATTGAAATTATCTTCCCGAAGGCTCGCAACAATAGATAGCCCTGGACTTTCCTGTTCCGGGTTTTTTTTATTTGGGGTATTATTATCCCGTAAATTGATCCCCCCCCCCTGTTGTCCCCCTCCTTTATGAGACTGTTGAAAAACGACTTTTATAATGTCCTTCATGCTGAGCGGAGTCGAAGCATGATAGTAAAACCAACAACTTATAGCCTTCGACTTCGCTCAGGCTGAAGGTTTGATTGGGTTTTTCAACAGTCTCTATCAAAGGAGGGGGATTGAGGGGGAGGATTTTTTCATTTTTATCTGCAACTCTTTTGCAACAAAACATGTCTATCCGTGTATACCTAATAAAGCACACCACAAGTGACTAAAGTTTAAAGTGAACTAAAGTACCTAAAGTTAATTCAGGAGGTTGTCATGCGTAAAGCGTATTGGATGCTCATTCTATTAGGATTGATTGTTGTGATTCCGTTTTCCTCTTTTGCGCAAGAAAAATACTGGCAGCAGTTTGTGCAATATACAATCGATGTGACGCTTGATGTCGAGAAGAAAGCGCTGACGGGGACGGAGACGATTCTCTATAAAAATAACTCCCCCGATGTACTGCACGAAATTTATTTTCATCTCTATCCGAATGCGTTCAAGGATATGAATTCGACGGTTGCCAAGGAATCGCAGGCGCAGTACTATTCCCGAAGGATCGATCCGAAGGACAACGGGTATATCGACATTCAGGAGATGCAAATCGTCCGCCGTACAGAAGGAATCAATTGGCAGAATGTTCCGCTCTCCGCGTACGAGGTGGACGACACCATCCTCAAGGCCAAGCTGCCGGACCCGCTCCCTCCGGGCGGTGAATTGATGATTGAAATGAAGTTCTTCGAAAAAATACGGAAGTTCGTCGGACGCGCAGGGTATAGGGGCAATCAGTTCGATCTGGCACAGTGGTATCCCAAGCTCGTTGTGTACGATGAGAAGGGCTGGCATCCGGATCAAATGCACGTGTCGGGGGAGTTTTACGGAGAGTTTGGCACGTTCGATGTGGGCATCACGCTGCCGTACAATTTTATCGTGGGCGCAACAGGCGCAGTCGTTGAGGGCGACCCGGGATGGGATTGGGTAAGGGTAGATACGACTCTTTCGGACGAAGCCTGGGCAAAGGTATACGAAGAGCAGAAGAAAGTTATCGAAGAACGAAAAGAGAAGGGGGAGATGAGGACGGTCAAATTTCATGCAGAGAACGTTCACGATTTTGCTTGGCTGGCCTGCCCGGATTTTTTGTATGAGCGAGGTGAGTGGGACGGCATTCCTGTCCACGTATTATACCGAACGCATGCTCGTCAGGGCTGGTCGAAAAAAGTCGTCGAGCGGGGAGAGCGCGTGCTGGAATGGCTCTCGACGAAATTCGGACGGTATCCGTACCCTCAGCTTAGCATCACGCACGGTCTTCTGGGAGGCGGGATGGAATACCCGATGCTCGTCATGAACGCGGGCCCGGACGAAGGCCTCATTTCCCACGAAGTCGGGCACATCTACTTCTATGGACTTTTTGCGAATGATGAGCTGGCGGATGCGTGGATGGACGAGGGATTCGCGACGTTCCAGGAACGCTGGTATCAAGAGACGTTTTACGGTCCGTTGGGGCGGGATCGGAATGAATACATCGACCGGATTCCGTGGTACGCAAAGTCACTTCCCGAACATACATCGCGTGAATATGCAGTTCAAGGCGCACTCTTATATATGAACAGCGGTTTCTATGAGCCGATCGACCGGTATGCGCACGAATTCAAGGGCGGATACGGTGTCAATGCCTACACGAGGGGATCGCTGTTCTTCGAGATGTTGAAGTACATTGTCGGCGATGAGACGTGGGACAGAATCTGCCACGAGTACTTCGACCGGTGGGCGGGCAAGCACGTGAACGAGGAGCGCTTCCGGAAAGTCGTGGAGGATGTGAGCGGAATGGACATGGGCTGGTATTTCCATCAGTGGCTGCACGACAGCGTTCTCGTAGACTATTCACTTGGCAGCGTGAAAAAATCGAAGCAGGCCGACGGCAGCTGGAAAGCGGAGGTTGAGATTAAGAGAAAGGAACGGGGCGTCATGCCCGTGGAAGTGGAGATTATTTTACCGGACGGGAAGAGTGAAATCAAGCGCTGGGACGGTCGGGATGAAAAGGGTGTCCTTGTATTTCAGACGGATTCCAAGCCGAAGAAAGTCATCCTCGACCCGAGCGATCAAGTCTTGGACAACAACCGCCTGAACAACGGGAACCTACGCTTGATGATCTATCCGGATTATCCCCGGTTTTATTATAGGCCGCGCGATGCCTACCTCCTGCGGTGGCGTCCGTCGTTCTGGTATAATGACGTAGACGGTTTTCGGCTGGGCGGTCTCATCAGGGGAAGCTATCAAGGGTCGTATCATTTGTCAAGACTCGGAGCGTGGTACGGATTCAAATCGAAAGAAATCGATTTTCTTTTTGATTATCGAAATCAAAAAGCCGTCAGCAACGGTGTTTTTTGGTACGGGTTTTCAGGCCAGAAAATGGAGGGCCGGTTGAGGGGAAATATCGGAGGGACATTCCAGCTTGCCAACCATTGGTATCTTCCCCCCCGTTTCAACATTAGTTTCGGCCTGGATTACTGGCAGCTTCTGGACGGGCGCGAGGACTATGCGATTCGCCAGTTCGATACGGGTGATGGCATCGGAGAGATCGTCGATTGGCAGAAGGGTATCGTGAATAAGCTCTATTTAAGTTTCAATGTCAATCCGAGGGGACTTCGTTGGGATAGTTATTTCGATGTCCGAGTCGAGGGTTCCAACAAAATGATCGGTTCGGATTTCAATTTTATCCAGGTTTCGGGGACTGCCAAATTCCGCGTCGGGTCGAGAAACGGTGATAACGTCGAGTTCCGTCTGTTCGGCGGTCATACATTCAGGGGAGACGATCCGCCTCCCGTACAGGAGCTGTTCTTTGCGGACGGCGCCGGTCCGCTGGAACGGTTTGATTCGTACACGATGCGGAGCAAGGGAGCGTTTCCAACCTGGATGCACACCCATCATCCCGGGGACGGCAACCTGCGCGGATATTTTAACCAGCACAACAATCTGCTTTTGGCCAGCGAGAAGCTTGTCGCTGCGAATATCGAAGCGACGAAATTCCTTCGGATTCCGCTGCTCAATCGTCTCTTTTCCGCATTGCGCATGCGCACTGCATTCAGCGGTTTCTTTGATGCGGGCATTGTCTATGATACGGTGAACGGCGGATCGAACCGGCTGGGGGATGCGGGTTTGGGCATCCGGCTTGTGGGCCGGCTGCCTGTCATCTACAGAAACTATACGCTCCGATTCGATTTTCCCGTCTGGCTGAGCGATCCCGCACCGGGAGATGACAACCTGAAATTCAGGTGGCTGTTCAGTTTTTCGCAGGCGTTGTAGATCGAACATTCGAAAGATGACACCCCGGTATTTTGATCTTCCGGGGTGTTTTATTATTTGGAGAAGAAAATGCAGGGATTGGCTTTTCGCAAAAGAATATTTCGATTCGTTTTCATGGATCTCGGACTCTTTCTTTCGGTTTTGATGTGCTCTGGTTTGGATGAGCCAATTGAAAATCCGAGAATTCCCATGCATTGGACGGCAGTCGATTCGGTGAATGTGAACCTTCCGGATGGCATACGCCTCTACTCCGGTCGAAACGATTCGCTCCCCCTGCGGGCGTGGTATGTCACTATCGATGAGAAACGGCCCGAGATTTTTTCAAAAGTCGTTGTCTCGGACGATCCGGAGGACGGGCGAGAGAGCGTCTCGAGTTTTGCGCATGATTTAGGCGCGACCGTGGTCGTGAACGGCGGATATTTCACGATGGGACAGACGCCTGCGAGGCATGTTGGGCTTTTGGTCTCGGATGGATCTCTCATATCAACAGCGACGGATTCCGCGCTTCGGGATTCGGTCTGGTATGTCACCGCTCGTGCTGCTGTCGGGTTTTCGGGGATGGATGAAATCGATATTTCGTGGGCAGCCGTGAGGAATGATACAGTTTTTTCCTTGCCTGCTCCTCCGCCCAATCGTTCCGGGAACCCGACTTCAAGAATCGATTTCTCGAACGCTTACATATGGAAAGTGCGGGATGCCATTGGTGCCGGACCTACACTGATTATGGATGGAAAAATCCGTATCACATCTGACGAGGAAGTATTTTTCGGTTCGTCCATTCCAAAGACCCATCCGCGGACGGCAGTCGGTTATACCCAAAACGGCGTTCTCATCCTGATGGTCGTGGACGGACGTCAAGTCGTGAGTCGGGGAGTCGATCTTGAAGAGCTGGC
>JBDRSZ010000178.1:0-7631 GCA_043824415.1 bacterium
ATTTCCAAGTGAAGCTCGCCCATCCCCGAAATGATCGTCTGGCCCGTATCCTCGTCGGTGGAAACCCGAAAAGTGGGATCCTCTTCCATCAGCTTTGTCATGGATTCCGAGAGCTTATCCTGATCGGCCTTCGTCTTCGGCTCGATGGCCACTGAAATGACGGGCTCTGGAAACCACATCGATTCTAAGAGAATCGGATGCTTCGTATCGCACAGAGTATCCCCTGTTTTCGTATATCGGAGCCCGACAGCAGCAGCGATGTCGCCGCAGAACACTTCCTCCCGGTCCTCCCGCTTATTGGCATGCATCTGAAGAATCCTGCCCAATCGCTCCTTGCGTCCCTCGCGGGGATTGAGTACATACGTGCCTACCCGCGCCACTCCGGAGTACACACGGAAATACGTCAATTTCCCCACATACGGATCGGTCATGATCTTGAACGCCAACGCTGAAAAAGGTTCGTCATCCCCCGTCCTGCGTACGATCGTTCTCTCCCGCTTGGGATCGACACCCTCCACATCGGAGACGTCTAATGGAGAGGGCAGGAGATCAATGACCGCATCCAACAACCTCTGAACACCTTTATTCTTATAAGCCGCTCCGCAGATCACCGGGGCAATCTCCACTTCAAGGGTTCCCCTCCTTAATGCCCTTTTTATCATCTCCACAGAGGGTTCTCGACCTTCCACATAGTATTCCATGACCTCGTCATCGTACTCGGAAATCGCTTCCAAAAGATCATGGCGGTACTTATCCGCTTTGTGCTTCAGATCTCGAGGAATATCAATCTCTTCCCATTCGGCGCCCAGTGTCGACTCGTTGTAAACAACTGCTTTCATCCGCACAAGATCGATCAATCCTGTAAAGAGTTCGCCCGGCCCCATCGGAATCTGGATCGGCACCGGACGGGCGCCCAATCGATCCCGCATCATCTGAACCGCATTCTCAAAATCCGCCCCGACACGGTCCATTTTATTTACGAACGCCACACGCGGAATGCCGTATTTATCCGCCTGCCTCCACACGGTTTCCGACTGGGGCTCAACGCCCCCTACAGCGCAGAAAATCGCGATGGCTCCGTCTAAGACGCGGAGAGAGCGTTCGACTTCAACCGTAAAATCGACATGTCCCGGCGTGTCGATGATGTTGATTCGATGATTTTTCCAAAAACAGGTTGTTGCAGCCGAAGTAATCGTGATGCCCCGCTCCTTCTCCTGCTCCATCCAGTCCATCGTCGCCGCCCCATCGTGAACCTCTCCCATACGATGCACCTTGCCCGTGTAGAAGAGGATACGCTCAGTCGTCGTCGTCTTTCCGGCATCGATGTGAGCCATAATCCCGATATTGCGCGTTTTATCTAAAGAATACTGTCTCGTCATACTTTATTTATTTTCTTTCTTCTTTAATCTTTCTTCTTTATTATTCTCTTTATTCTGAATCCTGAATCCCGTGTACCGCATTCCGTATTCTTTTCCCTTGTTTCTTAAATCCTCATTTCAGTCAGCCGCCAGTTTACCATCTAAAATGAGCGAACGCTTTATTCGCTTCCGCCATGCGATGCGTATCCTCTTTCTTCTTGATCGTAGCTCCATCGTTCTGGGAAGCAGCAATCAGCTCTGCGGCCAGCCTCTCGGCCATCGTCTTCTCGGACCTGTCTTTGGCAAAATTCGTGATCCAGCGAAATGCCAAAGCCTGCCTTCGACTGGTCCGGATCTCTACGGGTATCTGGTACGTCGCACCGCCTACGCGGCGTGAACGAACCTCCAATACAGGTTTTGCGTTCTCCAATGCTTTTAAAAAAACTTCGATACCCTTTTTCCCCGTCTTTGTCTCGATGAGGTCTGTCGCAGAGTAAAAAATCGATTCAGCAATACTCCGCTTGCCTTTACGCATCAGTCCGTTAATGAATTTCGTTACAACTTCATTATGATAAACAGGGTCCGGCAGAACCTGACGTTTTGGAACTCTTCTTCTTCTCGGCATTGGTTAATTCCTATCTACTTCTTTCGTTTCACGCCATATTTCGACCTACTCCTCGCCCTATCCTCCACACCGCTCGTATCGTATGTCCCGCGGATGATGTGATACCTCACACCAGGTAAATCCTTGACCCTTCCCCCTCGAATGAGTACGATGGAATGCTCCTGCAGATTATGACCTTCTCCTGGGATATACGCTGTCACTTCAAACCCGTTCGACAGCCGCACCCTGGCGACCTTCCTGAGAGCCGAATTGGGTTTTTTGGGTGTTGTCGTGTATACTCTCGTACAGACTCCCCTCTTCTGTGGAGAATTCCGGAGTGCTGGAGCCTTCGTCTTTTTCGATACTTTCTTCCGGCCGTTTCGGATCAACTGGTTCAGTGTAGGCAAGAATTCCTCCTCAACACAACATCTTTTTATTGAATGACTTTCTCGTTTACGATTTCACTGGGAACATCTGCTTGACTCTCATCCTTCAGATAAACTCTCATACGTAGAAATTTTTTGAGTCCTGTTCCTGCGGGGATCAAATGTCCGATAATTACGTTTTCCTTCAGCCCGGTCAGATGGTCAACTCTCCCCTTGATCGCCGCATTCGTCAGCACCCGCGTCGTTTCCTGGAACGAAGCAGCAGATAATACGGAATCCGTTCCGAGGGAGGCCTTCGTGATGCCCAAGAGGAGGGGATTGAAAGTCGCCGGTTTGGCAGGACGGAATGTGATTCCCGTCTTTCCATCCTGTTCCAGCTTCTCATTCACTATATTGACCTGAACCTTGTCCACAACAGAACCGACCCTGAATTTAGAATTGCCGGAATCCTCGATGACCACTTTATTCAGCATGGCATCGTTGATCCGGAGAAAGCTGAGGCGGTCGACTTCGTCGTTCTCCAAGAAATCCGTATCCCCGGGGTCTTCGATTCGTACCTTCCGCAGCATCTGCCGAACGATGACTTCGATGTGCTTATCGTTGATGCGAACTCCCTGTAGACGATAGACTTCCTGGATCTCATTGACAAGATATTCCTGAACCTTATTCGCTCCCAAAATTGCCAATACATCATGGGGAACCACAGAGCCTTCGGAGAGTTTCTCACCGGCTTGTACAAAATCACCCTCGTGCACCAAGAGATGCTTGCCGTAAGGAATCAGATAGGCCCGCTTGTCGGATTCATCCCTCGATGTAACGATGACCTTGCGGACGCCGCGCTTGACCGAGCCAAATTTAACGACACCGTCGATCTCGCTCACGATGGCCGGCGCCTTCGGCCTCCGGGCCTCGAACAGTTCTGCCACCCGCGGCAAACCTCCTGTAATATCCCTCGTCTTACTGATTTCTCTTGGAATCTTGACGAGAACGTCTCCGGCCTTCATTACCTGACCGTCCTTCACGCGGAGATGCGCCCGCGTCGGGACGATGTACGATCCCATTTTCTTGTTTTTATCGTCAACGATGAGGATATGGGGACTGAGATCCCGATTCTTCGATTCGGAAATGACCATCTGGCGCTGGCCCGTCGCCTCATCCACCTCTTCACGGTATGTGATATTCTCTTTAATATCGACGAATTTAACCTTCCCGTCCGTACTGGAAAGAATTGTATCGGAATAAGGATCCCACCGGAAGAGTGTTTGCCCTTTCTTAACAGTCTCCTTGTCCTTCACCAACAGATGTGCACCATAAGGCACTGTAAATCTCGAAATCACACGATTGTCGTCATCCAGCACCTTAAGCTGTCCGTTCCGCCTCAGCGCAATAATGTTTCCTCCAGGTTGGACAACGTACTGGACATTCTCGTACTGAACAATGCCGTCGCCCTTGGAAACAACCTCCGACTCTGCAGCGATACGGCTGGCAGTACCGCCGATATGGAACGTCCTCAGCGTAAGCTGTGTGCCGGGCTCCCCGATGGACTGTGCCGCCATCACACCCACCGCTTCACCAATATTCACCATCTTTCCCTTCGCCAAATTCCGGCCATAGCACAGCGCACAAACACCCCGCTCAGCCTCACACGTCAGCACGGAACGAAGTCCCACTGTATCAATACCCTTTAATACGATGAGATCGGCAATACTCTCATCGATAAGCTTCCCTACCTCCACGAGAATACCGCCTGTATCCGGATCGTACACATCCTCGGAAGTCACGCGGCCCAGCACCCTGTCGCGCAAAGGCTCGATGATTTCTTCGCCCTCTTTCAAATCTCCGACGTGAAGCCCCATGATCGTGCCGCAATCGTCCATCGTCACCACGACATCCTGAGCCACATCCACGAGCCGCCGCGTGAGGTATCCCGCATCGGCTGTCTTGAGGGCTGTATCCGCCAACCCTTTTCTGGCTCCGTGCGTCGAGATGAAGTATTCTAATACCGAAAGACCTTCTCTGAAATTTGCCGTGATGGGGGATTCGATGATCTCTCCCATGCCTCCCGTGAGCTTCTTCTGCGGTTTGGCCATCAGTCCCCTCATTCCAGCCAACTGTCGAATCTGCTCTCTGCTTCCCCGGGCTCCTGAATCCGCCATCATAAATACCGGGTTGAATCCTTGCATCGACTGGCGCAAGTGGTCAAAAAGATGCTCTGCGACTTGATTGGTCGTCCGCGTCCAGACATCGATAACCTTGTTATACCTCTCTCCGTCCGTGATGACTCCCTTTTCATACAGATTGCGAATACGATCTACCTCGGCATTCGATTTCTCGACCAGATCTTCTTTCTCTTCGGGAACGATGACGTCATCTAGGCCAATCGTAATGCCACCTTTCATCGCATACGTAAAACCCAAGTCTTTCAGGTCGTCCAGGAATTGCACCGTGCGATGGCTTCCTACAATGTTGTACGCATCGGCGATGATGTCTTCCATCCGTTTTCTCGTCAGCAGTTCGTTCAGAAAACCCAGATCCTTAGGAACGACCTCATTAAAGAGGACTCTCCCTGTTGTCGTTTCAATGATTTCACCGTTAAATCGAACTTTAATTTTCGCATGAAGACCGATTTTCTCATTGTGATATGCAATGAGCACTTCCTCAAGATCGGCAAACGTTTTTCCCTCTCCTACATCCCCCTTCTTGGCCTTCGTGAGATAATAGCATCCCAACACGATATCCTGGCTCGGAATGGCCAAGGGACGGCCGCTGGCTGGAGAAAGGATATTGTTGCTCGAAAACAACAGGATCCTGGTCTCCAACTGGGCTTCCACCGAGAGCGGCACGTGGACAGCCATCTGATCCCCGTCGAAATCCGCGTTGAATGCCGCGCAGACAAGCGGATGAATCGAAATCGCTCTTCCTTCTACGAGAATCGGCTGAAAGGCTTGTATGCCAAGCCGGTGAAGGGTCGGGGCTCTGTTCAACATCACCGGATGGTCTTTGATGATCTCTTCCAAGATATCCCACACCTCTTCGTCCCGCCTCTCGACGAGCTTCTTTGCCGATTTCACGGTCTTGATGATGCCCCGTTCAACCAACTGTCGGATGACAAACGGTTTGAAGAGTTCAAGGGCCATCTCTTTTGGTAGACCGCACTGATCCATTTTCAGTTCCGGTCCCACCACGATGACGGAACGTCCCGAATAATCGATCCGCTTTCCCAACAGATTCTGGCGAAATCGCCCGGTCTTGCCCTTCAGCATATCCGATAATGACTTCAGCGGGCGATTCCCCTCCCCACGCACGGCAGCACGTCGTTTTCCGTTGTTGAACAAAGAATCCACGGCCTCCTGCAGCATCCGCTTTTCATTCCGCAGAATGACCTCCGGCGCCCGAATCTCTAAAAGTTTCTTCAAACGATTGTTTCGAATGATGACACGCCGGTAGAGATCGTTCAAATCCGAGGTTGCGAATCGTCCGCCTTCCAAGGGAACGAGTGGCCGCAATTCAGGAGGAATGACCGGAATGATGGACATGACCATCCATTCGGGCTTATTCGGCTTACCACTCTCCGTTTTCCGAAAAGATTCAATAACGGTCAGCCTTTTTAACGCATCCCTCTTTGCTTGAACCGATCCCTCCGTCCGCAATTGTGCACGGAGCTCTGCTGACAACTCTTCAGAATTGATGCTCTTCAGGAGATTGAAAATTGCTCCCCCTCCCATTTGGGCCAAGAAGCGTTTCTTCGAATCCTCCTCTTCATCCTCCTTATCGGGAGTAGCGTCCTGTTCCCTTATCTCCTCTTTGATTTTGATGTACTCTTCCTCGGATAGGAGCTGATGCCGCTTCAGCCCTGTTTCTCCAGGCTCAACGACGATGTAAGATTCATAATAGATGACCTTTTCCAAATCGTTCGTCGACATATTCAGTATGTATCCGATCTTCGTCGGAATCGACCGGAAATACCAGATGTGAACGACAGGAACCGCAAGGGTAATATGCCCCATTCTTTCGCGACGGACCGATTTCGTCGTGACTTCAACACCGCACCGATCGCAGATAATCCCCTTATACCGGATCCTCTTGTATTTGCCGCAATGACACTCATAATCCTTCACCGGACCGAATATTTTCTCGCAGAACAGTCCATCCTTCTCAGGTTTATACGACCTGTAGTTCACGGTTTCGGGCTTCAAGACTTCTCCATAACTCCAACCTAAAATCGTGTCTGGAGAAGCCAAATTAAGCGAAATACTCGTAAATTTATTTTTTTCCAAAGTATCAAACGACAAAGGATAACACCTCCTCGATGGTGATCAACAGCGATTAATGCAACTCAACGTCCAGACCGAGCCCCATCAACTCTTTTAAAAGAACATGAAAGGATTCGGGTACGCCTGGCTCAGGCAGGTTTTCTCCCTTCACAATCGCTTCATACGCTTTTGCCCGTCCTCGCACATCGTCCGACTTTACCGTGAGGATTTCTTGCAGCGTATGGGCGGCACCGTATGCTTCGAGAGCCCACACTTCCATTTCACCGAATCGCTGCCCGCCAAATTGAGCTTTACCGCCCAGCGGCTGCTGGGTGATGAGCGAATAAGGGCCGATGGAACGGGCGTGTATTTTATCTTCCACGAGGTGCGAGAGTTTCATCATATAGATGTAGCCGACAGTCACCCGGTGATCAAACCTTTCCCCCAACCGTCCATCATATAGCCAACTCTTCCCGTCCAATGACAGACCGGCTTTCTCCATTTCCTGCTTGACCTCTTTCTCAGTCGCACCGTCAAAGACCGGAGAAGCAAATTTACACCCTAAAATCTTGGCTGCCCATCCTAAATTCGTCTCCAAGATTTGTCCCAAGTTCATCCGAGAGGGCACGCCCAAAGGATTCAGGACAATATCCACCGGCGTCCCATCGGGAAGGTAGGGCATGTCCTCCACGGGAACCACTTTGGCCACGACGCCCTTGTTCCCGTGCCGACCGGCCATTTTATCACCCACCTGAAGTTTACGCTTCCGTGCGATGTACACACGAACCAGTTGAATAATCCCGGGTGGAAGTTCATCACCGACAGCAATCTTGTCCCGCTCCCGTTTGATCGTTTCTTCTATTTCAGAAACATAATTTTCAGCATTCGCAAAAACCGATTCGACAGATCGATTCGCGTTTTTATTCTCGGAAATCCAGAGAATCGTCCGATCCAAGATATCAAAATCCAATTTCTCCAGGACCTTATCGGACAGCTTAACACCCTTCCGCACAACGATCTTCTGCGTATC
>JBDRSZ010000179.1:0-2563 GCA_043824415.1 bacterium
GGACGCCGGATCCTTGAGGAGATGTCGCACCTGAACTCGACTTGGTTGTGGTATGCCGGCAAGAGGACGCCCGAACAGGCGCTCGATACGCCGACCGAGACCCAAGCGGACGTCCTAAAGGCGTTTGGCTGGGAAATCAGGCCGGGTGGGGTCTTACAGCCGATTAGCTCATAACTCCTTCATATATAGAGAGTTACATCTGAATAATGACTTTATCTCTTAAACTCCTGTCAAACTTATCCATAAGGATGAGAGAGATACAAAACTGGAGGTGGTCAGTGAAAAAGTACATTGTCCGGCTGTCTGGGGAGGAACGGGAGTCTCTTATGAGGGTGATTTCATCGGGTAAAGGACCGGCTAGAATGTTCACACGGGCACGCATCCTGTTGAAAGCCGATGTCGAATGTCCCAGCTGGCCTGATGAGAAGATCGCCGAAGCCTTGGATGTGACTGTGCAAACGGTTGAACGCGTACGCAAACAACTGGTAGAAGAAGGGCTCGAGGCAGTGCTGAGCCGCCGGGAATACAAGCAAAAAGTGTCCCGCAGGAAACTTGACGGCGATGCCGAAGCCCACTTGATTGCCCTTGCTTGCAGCGAAGTCCCCAAAGGATACACTCGATGGAGCTTGCGGTTGCTGGCGGACACGATGGTGGAACTCGGATATATTGACAGTATTTCGCATGAGGCTGTCCGTCGGACATTAAAAAAAACGAGTTGAAACCTTGGCTTCACAAACAGTGGTGCATTCAGTCTCAGGTCAGTTCCGCTTTTGTCTGTGCGATGGAGGATATCCTTACCCTCTACAAACGGGACTTTAACTCCGATGAACCTATGGTTTGTATGGACGAGACCAGCAGGCAACTTATCAAAGAAACCCGCTGTCCTATCCCTCCGGTCCCTGGACGGACCGCACGCTATGATTATGAGTATGAACGTAACGGCGTATGTAATCTGTTTATGTTTTTTGACCCTCTTGGAGGGAAACGCTATATCTCTGTAACAGAGAGACGGACCAAGCAGGATTGGGCCTTGGAGATCAAACAACTTCTGGACTTGAGATATCCCAAGGCGCGAAAGGTTATACTTGTTATGGACAACCTCAATACCCATGCGGGAGCATCCTTGTATGAAACATTTGAGCCCCAGGAAGCCCGCCGTTTACTTGATAGGCTCGAAATTCACTATACACCAAAACACGGAAGTTGGCTGAATATGGCAGAGATTGAACTCGGCATTCTCTCTCGCCAATGCCTTGATCGCCGTATCCCTGATAAGAAAACGCTTGAATTTGAAATTACCGCCTGGCAACATAAACGAAACAACACCGGTTCCAAGATCAATTGGCGCTTCACAACGGAGGATTCCAGAATTAAATTGAAACGGCTTTACCCGACATTATCAGCATGACAGAGCACTAGTCTCTTCAAACGGATTTATAAATTGAATGGCTTCTATATACGTCTCAATTTGTCCTTCACTCATTTTTGTAGCAATTGTATTAATTCTCTCCCACTCGTCATACTTTTCCTGGAATTTAGAAATATTTTCATCATGCTCCGCCTTATCCTGCTCTTTAGCTTCCTCCAAATCTTTCAATAATTTTGTTTTCTTTTTTTCTGTTTTTTTAAAAGTCTTATCAAAAAAAGAAGGAGAATAACTATCAATTAATGTATGCACCGTAATCTCTCGTATTTTTGGATTTGTGGGTTCTATTGGGGGTTTATAAAGCTTTACTTCTTCCCAATTCCATTCTCTACCACATGATTTGTGAATTGATGATATTACAGCAATATGATTCTCATATACATCAACCTCATAAGCAGCTCTTTCCATTTCTTGCAGCTTATCTATTTCTTTGCCTTGACGTTCAAGCTCTCTTAGGCGTCTCATTTCATCTCTCAAATTCTGATTTGAGCTTGAAATGCTTTTCCGAATTACTCCTCGGGCAGTTGTCGGAATACCGAAACTCCGTGCTGTTGTTTTCCATCCCATCTCAATTCCCCTTTTTTTGTTATATTTATAGTTTTAGAAAACTATGTAAAACCAATCCTATTGGTCCTTAAGCTTATTGCATTATTGAAAAATTATTTTCTGTTGTAGAATACTGATATTTAATTACCATAGAGAATAGTTTTAATCAAGAATGAACCGAATCCTACTGACCTGCCCCCATCGATGTACCACTCCTAGGGAGAGTTTTCCGGTCAGTTGAAGCTGCCCCTAGATCAGGTTCAATATTCATATGCTTTGAAAAATGATATGCGAATTCCTGAGCAGGTTACCTTCCTGGTTTCGAGCCAATGGGGGGAGTGGGTGTCCGTCCTTAAATTTGAATCAGACGGGAACCATAGCACCAATCGGGCAACAGATTCCTACAAGCCGGATGAAGGCTGATTTTATCCAGACTCATCCACCCATGTCACAGCTGTGTCACAGATTTTGTGTAATCTCGCTTAATTCGGCTTAATGGTGCATAAAGTAAAATCGGGATAATAAGGGGAGAAGTTGGTGGAGCTGACCGGGATCGAACCGGCGACCTTTTGACTGCCAGTCAAATGCTCT
>JBDRSZ010000180.1:0-6933 GCA_043824415.1 bacterium
TGATTTACAACCGACTTCAGGCTGGTTGTTATCGCACCTAAAACAAGTTGTCAAAGATCCTATCGATCTCGTCCATGGTGACGCCGAGTTCATTTGCTTTACGATGCAGATGATACGCGGCTGTCCTAGCTGGATAGCTCGGTACTGTTAACTCTAAAAGACGCGCGCCTTCTTCCTCCGTAAACAGCCGCGTATGTCCGTTTTGCGTGCCGGGGTACGGTTCAACCAGCCTTGGAAATATCATTTTGATCATTTTTCTCGGGGGAGTCAGGTTTCTTAGGTTTGTCTTTGACATTGCCCAGCTGAATATCCTCATCCTCACTCAGCACTTTAATGAGCTCAATCTGCGATTCTAATAAATGCTTCAGTCGCTTGGCAAACGACTCCTTCTGGGCTTTAAGAATCGTCAGATCGTTCTTCATTTTATTCAGTCTTTCCCTGGCCTCATCTGTAATCCTCTCCGCTTTAAGCTCTGCTTCTCTCAGGATAATCTTCGCCTCTCGCTTCGTATTTTCCCGCGATTGGCTCACAGTTTCCTGAGCGTTCATCAACGTCTCCTGCAGAGTTTTCTCCACTTGTTGATAATCGCAAAGTTGTGTTTTCAGCTTCATCACTTCTTCGGTCAAACGGTTTTTTTCATTCTGTAGAGATTCATACTCATCGGCTACCATCTCTAAAAATGTATCGACTTCCGTGGAATCATATCCTCGGACTTTGGTCTTGAAATGCTGTTTTTTAATCTCCAGAGGTGTTATTTTCAAAAAAATCACCTCCTCATCCGTTTATAATTTTATGAACTTAACCAATATAATCGTTTCTCAACAAAAATGCAACCGAAAAAGTAGACGGAAAAATGGATCAAATACATCTTGACTTAAGCGAGTCAAATTTTTATTTTGGTAATGATCATGAGGAATCTGCCTTGAGAGTAAAAAGTATAAATTTATTCTTCGGAATATCCTGCCTGTTGATCATTCTCTTGGGAATGAACTTCAGCTCCTGCACGCATTCCATCACGCGATCTTCGACACGACCCAGTTTCAAGAATCAAGATCAAGCCCGGCTCTGGCGCCACGCTCAGACTTTTCTGGGAATACCATACGTTTTTGGCGGCTCTACCCGAGCGGGCATGGATTGTTCCGGACTCGTCGTTCGACTCTACAACGACGTGCACGGCATCAAACTCCCCCACAACACAACGGAACTATACCATCTGGGGACTGCCGTCTCTCTGCGATCCATCGAGTTAGGATATCTGATATTCTTCAAGAAAGTGAGGGGGACGCAGCCTTCTCATGTGGGCGTGTATCTCGGAGATGGCCGATTCATCCATGCAACGGAATCCCAGGGTGTCATCATGTCAAGCCTGAAGGAATCGTATTATCAAGATCGTTTTTTAGGAGTGCGTAAAATTAGATGAGCTGACAAGACCCGATGATTTCATCGACAGAATAGCCCAATATCTCCTCTATTTTATCCGAGAAATCGGTAATGCTTCCATCAATTTCCAAAATCCAGCCGCGGTCATAATGCATGTAAAACGATGCCCTCTCTCACCAAGCGCTTCCTCCACCAGCCTGCATTCTGATATCTCCAAACGAAACTGTTCTTTTAAGCTTTACAGTTCGGTTTCGTATTTTTTTACAAGTGCTTCGGTTTTTTTATTTCTCGGTCCAATATGAATCATACAATTTTTCAATTACGGGTGCTTGACTCCTCAAGAAGCGTTTTTCGTAAAATGTAGGATTTTGCTGTACGATCCTCGGAAAAATAATCTGAAAAACAGTCTCTCTTCCGAAAATTCCATCCATCCCGACATCCTCAGACAGAAGTCTGTTCTGTCGCCTCTTTCCGATTCAATAACTTCTTGATCACGTCCATCATTACCTCAGGTCTTATCGTTTTCACGATAAAAGCGTCAGCATGGCACTGCCTTGCCATTTCCGCATCCTCATCCAAATCTCTCGATGTAAACATGACAATGGGTATATCCATTGTCTCTCGATTGAATTTCAACAATCGACAAATTTTATGGCCGTCCATTCCTGGGAGTATAAGATCGAGAATGACGAGATCCGGTTTTTCCCTCTTGACGAGGGCAAGACCCTCCAATCCGTCATCGGCGATCATCGTTTGATAACCCCGCGATTCGAGTCGCTTCTTGAGAGTCTTCTGGAATATCAAACTGTCCTCGATGATGAGGATTCGTGCTGTATGGCTCATGTCGGAACTCCCTGCTATGCCGAAGTCATTCGGAAGGAAAAGTATTCATACTATCCGAGACATCGTGTGAATACTCTGTGCTCTGAAACTTCATCTTAAACCTTGTTCCTTGATCTCTCTTCAAATCAATCTTTCCTCGAAGTTGATCCTCCGCCAAAACCCTGACCAAATGCACTCCCAAAGAAGTCGTTTTTCTTATTAAAATCCCCCCAAGCTTTATTCCGGATGATGCCCTCTTTCTCATCCCACCAGACTTTAAATTTTACTGTAGCAGGCATCCGTACTGCTCCATGAAAATATCGTACTCACTTCCCATCCGATGCACAATCTTGTTCCACAAACCGGAGGATCTGCTTCTTGGCCAATCGGCTTGGAGTAGTCTTTCCCGTCTCCCATCGACTCACCGTGCAGAGTGTCACTCCCAATCGATGGGCAAATTCCTCCTGCGTCAATTCCAGAGACAGTCGTATCTCCTTGACCTGGCTTCCATCCATGCTTACCGTCTCCTTGTTTTTCAAATGCGTATTTAAAAATGCATCCTTCATGTCAAAATGGAAACACAGATTAAGTAGTATTGTCTTCTTCTAACCATTCAAATGTATATAATTTAAGCCTATTCACTTATATGCATAATGAAGATGATATAACACAATACAAATAATGTGCCTAATCATTTGAGAAATTGAATTCACAAACGATGACAGTCTGTTCATTTTCCAAAATTGAAGCGGCGGCCATCCCCAAGAGGAATACTTGTGATTATCCCTCTTCGAGTTTGCCGTCTTGTGATAGAAGCACTAATGAGGGAGAAGAAAAAATGGAAAGAAAATATTTAACCGACCCCAAGTGTATCCAAACCAGCAGTTGTTTCTTTTAAATATTTCAACGCTCTGCCCAACCGGGCGATCCCTTCCTGTATTTCGCTGAAATTCGACCTCGCAATCGAAATCCTAAAACAATTCCTTTGGTTCTTCTGACAAAAGCTATGCGAACCGGGTGAGATGAGAACACCCTGTTTTTTCATCGCCTCGCTCAGATTTACTTTTTCAACATCAAATTTTAAATGAATCCAAAAGGTATACCCCCCTGTGTGCCGGGTCCACGAGACATCCGCAGGAAAGCACTCTTGCATAGCCTGTACGGCCGCTCTGATTCGTTTCTGAAAAATCCGCTGTAAGCGTTTAAGATGCCTGTCGAATAAACCCTCTCCGATAAATCGAACCAAGACACGCTGAATCAAATGGCTCGGTACAATGTCGCTGAACCGACGAATCGCAGCCAATCGTCGAATACACTCTGCATCCGCAGAAATCCATCCGATCCTCACGCCCGGGGAAAGCACCATCGAAAAACTGCCTAAATAAATCACAATACCCCCATCATCCATCGACTTGATGGGATGGACTGCTTTTCCGCCAGACTGAATTTCATCCTCGTACCCGTCTTCCACAATCGGAACGCAATACTTCTTACACAACAACAGGAGTTTTTCTCTGTGCTCCAGAGGAGATGTAACCCCGGTCGGACGATGAAAATTCGGGACTGTATACACAAAGCATGGTCTGTTCGACTGCATCGACCTCTCAAGATAGTCAAGATCCATGCCCTCATCCCTCATCGGTGTTTCGACAATTTGGACCTGATAGAATTTTAGTAAGGGCAGAACGTCGGTATATGTTGTTGATTCGACTACAACCCTTCGATTCGGTTGAGACAACAACTTCAGTACAAAATCCAGAGCCTGCTGTGTTCCGTTCGTGATGAGAATTTCATCCTGAGAAACAGAAATCCCTAAGTGACGAAGACGTAGAGCAATAGACGCCCGTAGCGATGGATTGCCGAAACAAGACTCATGATCGGAGATCTCCGGTTCCTCCGATGCAAGCACACGATTTATGCATTCCATGAAATCTTTCGACGGAAAAAGGCGGCTGTCCGGGTTCAGCCCGGAAAAATCAATAACGCCGTTCATCGGACTCGATGCCTGACACTCCGCTGAGTCATCCATGAATGTTCTGTACAGAATCTCACTCCGATCTGTGGACGCAACCCCCCAGTCGATTGTACTCCCCAGTTCTCTTGTAGAATTATTTTGAGCCGCCTTCTTTCTCACCCTCATATAAGAACCCTGGATACTCTGGATATACCCCAATCCGCGCAGCGATTGATACGCTTTAAAAACGACAGCATGTTCAAGACCTAAAATGCGGGCCATCGTCCGCGTGGACGGCAGGGGTTCTCCCACTTCCATCTCTCCTTCCTCGATAAGACGAACGATGTTTTCAACAATCTGTTCATGCGCGGGCATCGGATTTTCATTGTCTATTCTGATCGGAGTCATGGATCATCCATCCTCGAAGCGACCAATTAGGTAAGTTTCTCATATAGTAATACGGAGTGAATGATCAATACCCTAACCATCACGCAGTGGGATGGATTCTCTATCCTTCAACTTGTGTTGAGGATTTGAAAAACAAAAATCGAGGAATGTTTGCGCAGATAATGAGATAAAGAAGAATGATGCCTTTACAGCTTTCCAGACAGATGGATTTGAATATCGAGTCTGGATTCTTTCATCTCCACAATTCCAACTTTATTCTGATAATCCCTGAAAGTGAAACCATTTTCCCGTTTTTCAATGACCGTCAAATAAGAATCCAAATGGGCAACAAGATATTCGTAAGCGGATAAAGCCCATCCGTCATCGGGATACGGAACGATGATTCTCGTATAGACATTTCCGTTCTTCTGCTCGTACTCACCGAGGATCGCGAATACGCGTCCCTTCAACTGCAGAATATCGCCTTCGCCAAAAGTGAACACCTGCTGCAGTCCGACCGGTCCGCGAACCAGCATCTCCGATCCTTTTACAAAATCCTTTTCTGGAAGGACATCTAAAAGATGGTCGGGTTCTCCCTCCTTTATGGATGCGACCGTAGACTGCGCCAATGCCATCATCACAGGGATGCGGGATGAATCCCCGTCAAAACTATTGATCTGAATAAAACATTTACCCCTCACCAGCGTCAACTGAAATCGATTTCCCGTATTCCTCGCACCGATGCCCTCGATTGGCGTTTCATCACCGCATTTCATCAAGTAAACGCCCAATGCCGCACTCGGACTTTCCATTGCGTACACTTCGAGCGTGATCTCTGCATCGCCTCTTTTATAGTGCTGGACCCATACCGCTTCGAATCCGAACTCGTGGAAAAGTTCCGCGCCGCCGTCGATGTAATTGAAGAGATCCTCTCGTTCGAATTGCCGCATCCGGCCGAACCGATTCCATCCTTCGATAAAATCATCCCCCGGCAGCACAACCTGCGTCAGTGCCATCATCGGGAGGAATGCAAAAAAGAGAATGGATACCCGTTTCCTTATATCCACCATGAATTTCTCAAATCGTAAATCAAACTCGGACGTGTTCGATCTTCTCTGGATCCGCAATCCCCAGTCCGAGCCTCTGGGCATACCGCAAATAATCCGTGAATCTCGGATGTTCGTTAACGTTGATTCCCATGCTTTTCCTCTTTTCTACCATCAATCGATGACAGATCATATCCAATGCAAACGGATCCGTGGCAAAGAAGAGCGTATTGTAGACATACGTAAACTGAGCATTGCCCGCTGGTCCCCCGTCGTACTGGCCGATGAGACCATCCGTGATGTTCAATACAAGCTTATCTCGGACGACTGGAAAAGCCAGTACATCCACGCACACGTCAAAAAACAGCGGCCTGTGGAGTCGATTCGTGTTACAGACAGCGCCATATCCAATATTTTTCGTCGCCATCGAGACGCCGTTTCCGGTATTCTTAAACACAGGTACATTGATGATCTTCGTCAATTTCTTTGTAAGGAGTTTTCCGTAATAGGAATACTTGCCGTTAAAGACATGCTGATTTAAATAGGGCAGATCTTTCGGACCCTCCACATCCGCCCAGTAATAGACCTCCTTATCGAAATTCCCGGCACTGACGTGGTTCCCATCCTTATCCAGCCATCGGCTGTTGTCCTCTCGTTTTCCTTCAGCCGCCTCATCATCCATCGTCTGCATGCCTTCGATGCCGATCCCTGGAAACCGATCAGCAGTAAATCCTGCATCCGTAAGCATGTAATCAAAACGATCCCAGATGACGATATTTTTCCGTTTCATCCCGTTTTCCTCAAGCCATTCGATGATGGAATCGACGACTTCCAGCCGTGTACTGATCAGACCGGCGCCTACGGGATTCACCTTGATGCCTACCATGTCGTCTTTTTGAAAAAACATCTTAAAGCTTTTCTTTAGATCTTTCTGAGTCAATCTCTTCAAACCTGCTTCGAACATCTTATGGACGACATCAGCATTCGGCTTTGAATCGACAGTGGCTCCCGAATTGTAAACCTCGATCACCCGACCCGTATACGGACCGGGTAGAGAATATCGGGTTTTCGGTACCTTTAAGGCATCCTCGATATTCGTTTTAATTCTTTCAGATTCCACTTGCTTTGAACTGTCCTGATACCATTGAGAGGGATTACCCAAAACCAACCCGGCACCGACAACGCCACTGGTTTTTAAAAAATCACGGCGATGAATTTTAAACTTATTTTCCATAGATCGATAGGCTGATGCACTCATATGAACCTCCAATTAGAGAACTGCGAACTTGACACGCTTCAACATAACCAATCTTGACATTTTCAGTACGATATGATATATTGTAT
>JBDRSZ010000181.1:0-5210 GCA_043824415.1 bacterium
TTACCTCTTGTAATAATTCATGAGCCAGTTGTGCTTTTTCCTGGGGAACTTTACACCGATTAATTCTGTCGGTTAAGATTTGAATTTCTTTTTCTTGCTGAAGTAAAATGGGACAGGATATTTTTTTAGTCATTTTACCTTCTCCTTATATCTGAGACCTTTGTCGAAAGGCAAACGATGGATAAGATATTTTACCTCAATATCCGCAGGCAGAAATTTATCTACGGCATGCAATATCCCAATAAATAGTATCCCTATTTCCCTTTTGCCTAGGGTTTGGTCGATCCTGTTGGCGATAAATCGATCCCGCTTGATGAGAAGTTCGCTGCTGCCCCGATTGTATTCATTGATTAGATTTTTCCTTTGTCGGTCGTTTTTAGCATGGGCAACTTTTTGAAGGGTGTCATACTCCTCCAAAAGGAACTTGCTATACTCGGTTCCTTCCAGTTTGCCACCCCGTCTGACTGAATCTACCACAATTTGATGATTGACACTTCCCATTTTTGCCAGGTCAGTAACGATCTCCAACTCCCTGCCACACACAGGAAGGCCATCCTGGTAAATCCTCACCCTTTGCCAGTCCTGATTCAATCGGACAATTTTTTCTCTGATTCCGTTCCACATCTCTTCAACGGCCTTGGTATGGGCCTGCCATTTTTTTTGATTGTACCTCCTTTTATATTCTTTTTTTAGGAATTCAGCCATAGAGCCCAAATCGGCTTCGGTGTGGATGATGGGAACGTAGATTAATTTTCGCATTCTTTCTCTCTTATCACTTCCTCAAACAAGGAGCGAATAAAATTGAGATCAAAAGGCTTGGTAACATAGTCATAAGCACCCAATTTCATTGCCTCACGAGCTGTATTGATGTCCCCATGACCCGTCAGCATAATCACAGCGCTTTTCTCTTGCGGGTCGATCTCTCTGATCCGCCGGAGCGTTTCGATGCCATCCATATCCGGCATTTTTATATCCAATAACACGATATCGGGAGTCTCGTGATGGCAGGTGGTGATGGCTTCTTTTCCGTCCTTAGCTGTGAGCACTTGATAGCCAAAGGAATCTAGCGTACGGGAAAAAATATTTCGCACTTCCTCTTCATCATCTACAACCAGCACTTTAATTTTCTTGTCCATTTTATTTATTTCTCCTTAATTTTTTAAAGGGATACAAAATGATTTCCAATATCCCATTCTTGAAACTTGAATCTATTTTTTTAGGATCAATCCTAAATGGAAGCAGTAATTCCTTGGAATATTTTCTTTTCCCGTTGGGGTTTTCTCCTGTTGCCTCAATGAGAAGGATGTCGCCTATAGCCTTTAGTTCGATTTCTTTCTCTTCGACCCCTGGAAGATCGGCTATAACTACAACGCTCTCCGTCTCCTCAAAGATATTCACATAAGGCTCTTTAACTTTGTCTACCAGCAGAGACTTTTCTGCCTCAGCAGATCTCCGTTGATATCTTTCGAATCTGGGTTCCCTGGCGAATACCCATGTCCTTGGCTGATACATCCCTGACGGCATGCGCTGGGCTTTGGGTTGTCCGGTAGTCTGTTCCCGCGGTGTTGGTCTGGGCTTGGAGACATCCCGTATGGTTTTTATATCTTTGAGTCCTTTTCTGACCATTTCAACACTTTCCTTCTTTTATTTTAAACATTTAGAATTGAAAAATGTATCTGTTTTGTTTACAACTGCTCCGAAAATGAGTTAAAATTATTAACTTTAGGCATTTCAAACTTTAGTCACTTTAGATCACTTTTTTACTATCTACACCAATAGCTTCTTGAAAATGTTTTTTTTCGATTTTGAATTTACTGTAATCAAAATTCTTACCCTGGTAAGCATCTACAAACCCCTCTATGGCAAGCATCCCCGCTTTTTTGCAAAGAGATTCGATATCGGCACCCACCATGCCGTCGGTGATTTTAGCCAGAGATTTAAGGTTCACATCCTTGGCCAGAGGTTTATCTTTTGCATGCACCTTGAATATTTCCAGTCTTGCATGCTCATCGGGTTTTGGCAGCTCTATCAAAGAATCGAATCGTCCAGGGCGGAGAATAGCGGGGTCAACCATGTCCAGGCGGTTGGTAGCGGCCAAAATCACCACATTCTTTAACCCCTCGATGCCGTCCAATTCGGTGAGGAGCTGACTGATGACCCTTTCGGTAACGTGGGAATCGCCGCCTCCCGCTGACCGCATCGGTGCAATGGCATCGATCTCATCGAAGAAGAGGATGCAGGGTGCTGCCTGTCTGGCCTTCTTAAACATCTCCCGTACCCCTTTCTCACTTTCACCCACCCATTTGGAGATTAATTCCGGACCCTTTATAGAGATGAAATTCATTTCACTTTCAGTGGCTACAGCCTTGGCTAAGAGGGTTTTTCCTGTGCCGGGCTGCCCGTAAAGTAAGATGCCGCGGGGCGGTTCTGTTTTCGCATGGCCAAATAGCTCAGGATATGTTAAAGGCCATTCGATGGCTTCGATCAATTGTTGTTTGACCTCATTGAGACCGCCGATCTGATCCCAGTGCACATTGGGAATTTCAATCGACACTTCTCTGATGGCTGAAGCCTCCACCTCTTTAAAAGCCTCCATAAAATGGTCCATGGTCACTTCCAATTCCAGCAGCGATTCATAGGGTATCGATTCTATGGAAAATTCTATCTCCGGGAAGATGGTGCGCAAACAGCACATCGCTGCTTCCCGAGAAAGAGCCATCAAATCAGCTCCGACAAAGCCATGGGTCAGATCCGCCAATCTTTCCAGGTCAACGTCTTCGGCCAAAGGCATGCCTCGGGTATGGATTTCCAAAATTTCCTTCCTTCCGTTTCTATCTGGGATGCCGATGGTTATCTCCCGGTCGAACCTGCCTGGCCTGCGCAGGGCCGGATCAATCATATTGGGAATATTGGTAGCCCCAATGACGATGACATGTCCCCTTTCCTCTAATCCGTCCATCAAGGCCAAGAGTTGTGCGACTACCCTCTTTTCCACATCTCCAACGACATTTTCCCTTTTGGGAGAGATCGCATCGATCTCATCTAAAAAGATGATGCTGGGAGCGTTCTTCGAGGCTTGTTCGAAGATGCCGCGTAATTTGGCCTCACTCTCCCCGTAGAATTTGTGAATGACCTCCGGACCATTGACTGCCAAAAAATAGGCCTCGGTCTCATTGGCTACGGCACGCGCGATAAGGGTTTTTCCTGTCCCCGGCGGACCCAGAAGCAAAACACCTTTGGGGGGATCAATCCCCAGGCGCTCGAATACCTGTGGATATTTTAACGGCAACTCAATCATCTCTCTAACCCGCCGAATCTCTTTGTGAAGCCCGCCAATATCTTCATATGAGATTCTTTTCCCTCTTTTTTTTTCTTGAGTCGTCTCTTTGATCCGAATCACCGTAGTCGGTTGAACGACAACCGCACCGGATGGGAGTGTTTCTTCAACTTTAAAATCTTGAAAGCTGGAACCGAAAAGAGTGGCTCTAACGGCATCGCCTACGATTAAGGGCAGTCCTTCGATCAATCTGCCGATATAGCGAATATCCTTTTCTCTTTGGCTGGCTGGCATTACCGAAAGAGGGGAGAGCACAATCTTTTGAGCAGGTTGAAAAAGTATCTTTTGTATGGTCACCTTTTCGTCGATCCCGGCCTGGGCGTTTTTTCTTAAAATCCCATCGATCTGGATTGTGCTTTTACCCCGGACGTCAGAATAGGTGGGCATGAGCTTGGCCACAGTTTTTCTCTTACCCATAATCTCGACGATGTCTCCAACCTCAGCTCCTATTTCCTTCATATCCTTGGGATCAATCCGTGCAATTCCTCTTCCAACATCTTTGGCTAAGGATTCGGAAACGCGTAAAGCCTTTGATGCTTCTGCTTTTTTATGAGATTCGTTCATTCTAATTCCCCTATTTGTGCCTTTATGACTTTTTGGCTCATGAATTGTTCAGGATATATAAACTCCGCAAATTTGCCCAGGCGATCTGTCCCCTTAATTTCATGAGGGAACAATGGGATTTCGGTAAAAAGATAGTCGGAGAACTGCATCTTGGTTTTTTGAATGTATCCTTGCTGTTCATGCCTCTTGGAGGAACAAAAATCACACTGCGTAGAGGGGATGACCATGTTCATTACGATATGGCGGCAAGGGATCTTCAGCTTTTTAAGGGCAAAGAGAAGGCGCTCCATCTCTAAGGTTCCCATGGCCTCGGGGATGGCTACTGTCACAAACTCGGTCCTTTTTGGGTCCATCAGGGTTTCCTGGATTTTCCTGACGTTCTTTGCCAGGTCCAGCATGATCTCTGCAGTGTGAGTTAATTTTACTACTCCATTATATTTGAGGAGCAGCTTGAACAGGGTTATAAGCCAGTCTCTGACCAGACCGGGAAGTTCTAAGAAGCGAATTAGATGCCCGGTGGCGGCATTGTCCAGAATGTAATGATCAAATCGCCGTTCATCTATAAATTTTGTAAGCTGCTTCAGAGCCATGATCTCGTCCAATCCGGTGGGAGAAAGCTCCATGAGTCCTGTCATCACTTCTCTATCAAACCTTATGTCCATCCTGCCGCCCAGGAACTTATCAAAGAGTTCCTCGATGTCTACCCGAAATTCCTTCTTAAAATCCTCAAGCAGTCTTACTGCATTGATCTCCAGGGCATAAAGATTGTTCGTCCCTTGGATGGGAGTAACCTTACTACCTACGGGAAAACCGAAAGAGTCGGACAGGGAGTGGGCGGGGTCGGTGGAAAAAGCAAGTATCTTTTTGTCCGGATACTGCTCTGCTATCGTGAGGGAAGTGGCCGCTGCCATCGACGTCTTGCCTACGCCGCCCTTCCCCCCAAAGAGGATGAACTGAAGATCCTTTTCCAGAAGATCTGTCATGTTTGTTGAATCGGAGGATGATATTTCAAATGATGATTCAATCCACTGAGCTGGATGATAGCGGTAGGTTTTGCCAAATAGGATCTCTGCGAACTCTCCGAGAGCTTCTGTCCCTCTAATCTCGTGAGGGAAGAGGGGCATCCTGATGAGATTATAATCCGCAAACTTTCCATCCATCTCTGTCAAAAAACCCTGTTGTTCCCTTCTTCTTGATGAACAGAAGGCGCATTCCCGTTCCCCCATCAACCGATAGATGAAGATACTACGTACGGTAATTAGAAAACCCCTCAATGTATTAAACAAACATTACGATTCAGATATAGCCA
>JBDRSZ010000182.1:0-2414 GCA_043824415.1 bacterium
TCCCTTTCGCCCTATCCCGAAAAAGAGTCGGGATAGGATGCCCACCCCTTTTTCTAATCCTGAACTTCTCTGAATGCCAGGCAACAAAAAGGCCATCTACCCACCCATGATTTATTTCTACAATTTTAAAAGGTTGCATCCAAAATTGGGGTCAACTGGTTTGTTCCAGAAAAAAATTGATTTTTTATTCATTTCTTGTTAACTTTAAAACGTCCTACTATTGGAATGTCATCCCGTTATACACTATGGCCGAAAAGAAAAAATACACCCGTCAAGAGACGCCCCTGATGAGCCAGTACAATGCTGTCAAAGCGCAACACCGGGATGCGGTCGTCTTTTTTCGGATGGGTGATTTTTACGAGATGTTCAACGAGGACGCGCGCATCGGATCCGAGGTTCTGGGCATCACGCTGACGTCTCGCGGTCACGGCAAGGCCGGTGACGTCCCGCTGGCCGGATTTCCCCATCATGCATTGGACGGGTACCTTGCCAAGATGATCAAGGCAGGATACCGCGTGGCCATCTGCGAACAGGTGGAAGATCCAAAGCTGGCCAAGGGAATTGTCAAACGAGAAGTGCTCCGAGTCATTTCACCCGGAACAGTCATGGCGGAAAGTCTTCTCGAATCCAAACGAAACAATTATCTCTCGGCTGTCGATATTCACGACGGTCGCTGCGGACTCGCTTCGGCGGATGTATCTACGGGTGAATTTATCGTCACGGAATGCGATTTGGAGAAACTCGTCGAAGAAGTCCAATCCATCGGGCCCTCAGAAATTCTTGTGTCCGGAGAGAAGATCGAAGAGATTGGAAAACACATCAGGAGCGGCGGAACGGTGCCGATCATCACCAAACAGGACGGATGGGTTTTCAGCAGGGATTTAGGGTTAGAGATTCTGACGAAACATTTCGGAACCGCGTCCCTCAAAGGATTCGGCTGTGAGGATCTGGACATCGGGATCTCCGCTGCTGGTGCCGTGTTGAACTACCTCCAGGAAACGCAGAAAACGGAACTCACCCACATCAGACGTCTCACTCTGTACAGTGAGGCCGACTTCATGCACCTGGACAGGGCGACGCGCCGGAACCTTGAAATCTCCACCTCGTTGATGGAAGAAAGCCGGGAAGGGACGCTCCTCTTCATCATCGATCGGACGCGGACACCCATGGGAGGCCGAACCTTCGCTGCCTGGCTCAGCCGCCCGCTGAACAATCTGGCTCCCATCCGGGAACGTTTGAACGCGGTAGAAGAACTCCTCGCGGACAAGCCCGCACGACTTGGGCTCGCCAAACTCCTGAAGGGGATCGGAGACCTGGAAAGGCTCATCACGAAAGTCGTCACACAAAGGGCCAGCCCGAGGGACCTCATCGGTCTGAGCAGAACCCTCTCCCTTCTTCCGGACGTCAAGTCCTCTATTTCAGAGATGAAATCAGACCTCCTGACATCAATCCGGGAAGGACTCCAACCGTGCCCCGAAGTCACCCAGCGCATTGTAAGCGCACTCGTGGATGACCCGCCGATCAGCCTCACAGAGGGAGGAATCATCCGAAAGGGATACAACGAAGAGCTAGACGAACTCCGGGAAACGGCCTTCTCCGGCAAGGACTGGATCGCCCGCCTCCAGAAAACGGAACGGGAGCGGACGCGCATCCCGTCCCTCAAAGTGGGATTCAACAAAGTCTTCGGCTACTATATCGAGGTGACCAAGCCCCATCTCTCCAAAATCCCGGACGATTATATCCGGAAACAGACGCTCGTCAACGCGGAACGGTTCGTTACGTCCGGCCTCAAGGAAATGGAAGAGAAAATCCTCAAGGCGGAGGAAAGGATGGCCGCTCTCGAATACGACCTTTTCAACGAACTCCGTGTTTTCGTGGCGGATTTCTCCGAACCCATTCAACAAGACGGAAAGCAGGTCGGGCACTTGGACTGCCTTCTGTCCTTTGCCGACGTGGCCGACGAATGTCGGTACGTCAAGCCGGTGGTGGACGAAGAGGATCGCATCTTCATCGAAGAGGGCCGGCATCCTGTCGTCGAACGCTTGCTTCAGCCGGGCGAGACATTCATGCCTAACTCCGTCGCGATCGATACAACCGAATACCAGATCCTCATCATCACCGGCCCGAACATGGCGGGCAAATCGACCTATCTTCGTCAGGTCGGATTGATTGTTCTTTTGGCTCAGATAGGGAGCTTTGTACCGGCGGCATCGGCAAAGATCGGCATCGTGGACCGCATTTTCACACGCGTGGGCGCGCAGGACAACCTGGCCGGAGGAGAGTCCACCTTCCTCGTCGAGATGAATGAAACGGCCAACATCCTGAACAACGCGACGCCTAAAAGTCTCATCCTGCTGGACGAAATCGGAAGGGGGACCTCCACGTTCGACGGGCTCTCCATCGCCTGGGCCGTG
>JBDRSZ010000183.1:0-13604 GCA_043824415.1 bacterium
TCATTACGTGGGGACGTATATGTGCTGGGGATCGAACAATAGCGGCTGGTGGGGCGAGGGAGAGATCAAGTTTTTCATGGACGGCGACAAGCAGTTTCCGACGATCTGCGGTACGGGAACGGAAGACTATTTCTGTGGATCGTACTGTTTCGTATCAGAAGATAAATACGCGGAGTACACGACGCCGTACGCGGGCATGCCACAGGCGTTGTCACCGGACGGGTTGTGGAATTCGCAGCAGCGGTTCGGGCTGTACCGCTGGCACATCATGGACCCTGTCCGTTTTGAGAAAGACCTCAAGGTGACGATGCAGGCGTTGGGCTGGCGTTCGGGTGGACGGTACCTGCCCCTGCAGGATGATATTTCTTCCGTCGCCTTCTGGTACCAGCAGGAGCCGCACTCTAAATTTCCCAGGTTGCCGGACAAGGATGGGCTTGAGATTCAATAGGTTGTAGATGATATCAAGTGCCACGCACTTTTAAAGTGCGTGGCACTTATGTCTGTAGCAAAGGAACTCAGGCTTCAACATTTTATATCTGTCTCCCAAAATGGAGTTTGTGAACCAGATGTTAACTACATTTTAAATCAAAGTCCTTCCCATTAAAAACGGAGAAAAAATTTATAAAGTTGTGAAATATACAATACCATATCGATCCCTGCACCAGCAAGAAAACCACCTATTGCACCATATTTATTGACCAGTACTTGTATTTGGTCCACCTCGTCCGTGGCAACGAGTGCTTTACCAGTCTCATTCTGGATGACAATCGCTGACAAGAGAGGAACTTCACCCTTATTTATCAAATCCCTCACCGTTTCCCCTGTAAGAATATTTCCCTGGTTGTCCTCGATACTTGTCAGCTCCCGCAGAATCACTGCGTCAGATTCATTTCGATTGGTCATCCTCATCCACAAATAACGAAAATCGAAGCCTAAGAAAGCACACTTAAAAGGTTTCCCGGAAATTGTTGTAATGGTGATGCTGTCGTCCAATGCCGGCAAACGGACTTTTTCGCGAAGAGTTTCCAGACTCTTAAGGTATTTTTCCTTATATTCGTTATCAGGAAAATGCTCAAGTCCGAGGTATTTACCGATCAACTGACTTCCATCTTTTAAGACAATTTCGATTTGAGTTCCCGGCTTTACTGTTTCCACACTCCGGCCCGGAATGTTCATTTGGTCTGGTTTCTTTGCATCAGCTGCCGCACCCGATGCCAGGCCGATCAGAGTGCAGCTGTTCAATAAAAATGTTGATACTGCGATAGCCAAGACTCCCCCTGCGAACAAGATTTTACTTTTCATGGTGATTTCCTCCCTTTTTATATAATCGGTTGCGTGCCGCGCACCTCAGAGGTGCATAGCACGTTTTTTAAATCCACCCCAATTCTGAGAATTGAGGGAATGCGTGAAATCTGATGGCCCAGTAGACGAACAAGCAGAATGCGAAGATGTAAGACAGAAGATAGAAGCGTACGATGGGATGATTCCGCACGTTTTGCCGAAAGTTGGGTACGATCCATATCACAACGGGTATAAGAACTGAACATGGAAGTGTAAGCAAGACGGTTTGCCCCTCAATCGCGAGGCAGAAATAAGTAAAACCATACAATAATGAACAAATTGTTATGAGAAGCCAGGAGTTGTTTGATTCCCGATTTTTATCGACGCTTGCCAGCAGTATCAAAGCGATGGACATGATGATGAACCCGCCATCCCAGAGAAGATGTCCGAGGATTTCGTCGAAGAAATAGGTCAGGCGGAATACAGGTGAGCCCTCCTGTCCGACGAGATGACGGGTGATAGCATTCGCAGAGAGGTGCATGCCGTGGCCTTCGATGAAGAAGATAATCCCGAGAATGATGAGGCCAAGGCCGGCGATAGAAGTAATCCTCTTTTTTTCTATCGGAATTCTTAGAATACAACATAATTTCAAAATGAGGAAAGTCATCACGAAGGGTGTGGCGAGGTCGAACAATTCGGCTACCATAAGTTTGTATTTGATTTCGAAATTCAAGAATGCGACGATGAGGTGCCAGAAAGCATAATTCATGCTGAAGATGAACAGCCAAACATCTATTTTCAGACTTTTCGTTTTTTGTGTGTTCTCATGCATTGTTTTTCCTCCAATCCCTTTTAAAAGACATGTCCAAAATTGAAGAAAATCCTCGTCCCTTCCTTGCTGATTCCCATGTCGAACCGAACGACGAAGTTGGCCAGGTAGTATCGCAGACCCCATCCTGCATTTGAGTGCCAGTTTTTCAAGTCGAATTCTTGGATTCCAGGCCAGACTCTTCCGGCATCTACGAAGACAACACCGCCCAATTTTTGAACAATGGGAAAGCGATACTCTAAGGATGTGAGCGCCATTGCGTTGTCGAGAAACCGTTCCGCTTTGTATCCTCGCGCAGTCCAGCCGTCGCCAATTTTACTCAATTCATAGTATGGGGCTTGGCCCTGTACATGCTGCGTCCAGAATCGAAATGCGAGAACATGATTTTGGAAGAACAGTCTGCGATACGTACTAAATTCGAGCCGTACTTTTTTAAAATCCCAATCCGTGTTCAAGAACTGAAAAGCCAGTTCGCCCTGCAGTTCGAGTTTCAAGCCTCTGGTCGGATGAATCTGACTGTCTCTTGAGTCGTAGCGGATCCGGGCAGAAAGGGCCGAAAGGTCGGACTCACCGGCGCCGGGCGTCGCATCTGTGATGGTCTGCCAGACAGGATCGTAATCGTACACGCTGGAATGCCAGAGCCGGAACCACACTTGTCCGATGAGATTCGATAAGAATGCACGACTCAATGTGATTTCGAGTTTCGATAATTCTCTGGGAAACTGAACATCGTTGTCCTGGGAGGTGTTTCCGAATCCGAAGAAGTTGCTTTTCAGAAGCTTACTGTATTCGATTTTTATGTCCAGAGCCAGTGGATATTCTGTCCCCTGGCGAATCTCGAAGTCGGGCATGGAAAAAACGAAGCTGTAGGTTTGCTCTCCTTTCGTGCTGCCGAAGAGCATGAGGTCGAAGGACTCGTCTTTCTTGAATTGGTTTTTGACAACTCCTTTTCCGCCAAATCCGAATCCGATGTCGGAGTCAACCATGAGGATGGGGAAGGCGCTGATGGATTTTTTTCTGTGTTCCAAATCATTCTTAGGATCATCATGAAACTTGGCGTTGACAGTACTGTAGTAAATTAAAATGATTAAGAATAGAAACAGAACTGTCAGGGACCTTCTTTGAAACTTCATCTTAGCCATGACTCCCTCCATTCATTTTTGTTTCCAAAGACCCGGATCGGTTTGTCTCAGCCACGCCATGGTTTTTTCAAATCCTTCCTCGTAGCTTATGGGCGGTGTCCAGCCCAGCAGTTTTTCTGCCTTGTTGATTGAGAATCGGAGCCTCGATCCTAAATTCTTTACAGTATAGGTCGTCAGCAGGGGGCGGGATTTCTTTTTCAGAATTTTCCACGCGGATTCCATCAACCAGGCAGCCGCATACGCACTCCAGTAGGGGATGTGTAATTTGGGTGTTTTTTCTCCTATCGATTCCGCGATTTTAGCAGAAAAATTCTGAAACGTATCGGAGACACCATCATGGACTAAAAATCCTTGTCCCACTGCTTTTGGATGCTCGGATATGACCATCAGCAAATCGATGACGTTTTCCACGTATGCAGGCCAGACGATGACGTTTTTTCTCCAGAATATCAATTCTCCGTTCTTGATGGCGTCTGCAACCAATGGGACGAAGGTAACGTCCCCGGGACCGTAGACCCAGCATGCGTATACCATCGTCACGGGTAAGCCCTTTTTGCCAAACTCGCGCACGATCTTGGTGGCCTCCAATTTTGTGTCCGCGTAAGGTTCACCCCAATGGGAATAGGCGCAGGTTTCGTCGATGATCGCATCTTCTTTTAATCCGAAAACATCGTTCGTGCTCAATTCGACGAATCTCTTTACACCGTGTCTGAGGGATGCCTCGCAGATGTTCTTCGTCCCTTCGACATTCACCTTCTCGAACAACTCCTTCGGAGCCCAGTCCGTGACGACTGCAGCCAGATGAAAAACGATTTCCATGTCCTTCACCGCTCTTTCTACAGCAACGTCATCTCGGATGTCTCCGTATACGACATCGATGTTTCTGGCTTCAACCTCTTTGGCCAAGGGATCGTTCGGTAGGGCAAATACACGGACCCGATTGCCTTCCTTTACGTTTCTTTCCACCAGATGTGAACCGATGAATCCTGTAGCGCCTGTAATGAGTACTTTTTTCATGACTGTCTTTTACCTTGTTGTTCTCGTGAAATGAATGTACCAAAAATGGATCAATACTTCAAGTCAACCAGTTATATTCCAACCTCCAGGGCGATCTCCAGCAATTTGGCGATGTATGTATGATGGTCCGAACCCGCACTGTCGGACAGATTTCTGATCAGACCGGAATCGATGGGAACGACTTTTTGCTTGGACAGGATGCCGACACCGTCACCCTCACGGACTTCACCGATGAGGATGGGATTCCAACCGATCTTTGCTGCTTCTTGAAGGAGGTCTTTCTCATCGTAGGGATTTAATGTGAACAGCAATTCGAATTCGCCGTGAACACCGGCCATGGTGATCCAGGGGGGCAGTTCTTGTACTTTGCTGATGCTCAGAACGTCCGAATGGATGATCTTTTTCCAGTCATCGTACAGGATGAATTGACAGTGATTCAGGCGCATGAGCGTGTCGAGTGTATGGATGACGCCGTCACTCGTGTCCATGCAGCAGGTGGCGAATTCTCTTATAATCTGTCCTTCTTTGATGCGAGCGATGGGCTTGTAGAAAGATGGATTCAAGGATGATCCCTTGCCCGATAATTTCATAAAGGCGTACAATCCTCCCAGTCCGGCGGGACCGCTGAGATAGCACCTGTCACCCGGTTTTGCACCCATTCTTGTGATGATGGATTGTTTCGGGACGGTTCCGACGGCGCATGCAGAGAGAAACAATGCGTTGCCCCGGTTTGTGTCTCCGCCGAGCACGTATGAATTCACGGATCGGCATGCATCGGAAATTCCTTCGGATAATTTCCGGATGAATGATGCATCCCGGTCTGAGGGATAGTTTACGGATATGACAAGACCCAAAGGATCAGCCCCCACAGCAGCCAGATCCGAGAAGTTGACGGTGGCAAGCATCCAGCCCATGAGATGGGGATCGTCGTACAATCCGCTGGCAATTTCTTCTACAACTGCATCCGTAGTGACGGCCAGACAATAATCCCCTTCGAGCTGTATGAGTTCGGCATCCGCCTCATGGATTTTATTGATCCTGTTCGGTGGCTTGATAAAATGATTGGCGATCTGTTCGATCATCTGGTTTTCCAAAATGTCTTCGACCATCGGTTTTATCCTCGTTTTTAGAGATAAAGTTAGATTAAAACGCTGATTTGGTGATCATGACTGTCAACTGTTGGATTTTCTATGAATCCAACAGTTGACCAGGCCCAGTATCTTTCGAAAGAACAGGTAGACACTCATTTCGATGCGGTCTAAGTACATTCTTTGATCCTCTCTTCGCAGATCTGAAACCTTGCCTCGGTCGTGGTCTGGGTTTCCCCGTCGCATTCCAATACGAATGGAGCTTGAGAACTCACCTCGAGTGTCCTGACGAATCTGGTCACAAGATTGGGTATTCCCTTTTCCCGTCCATTCATTAATTTGAGCATACATCGGATCAAGTCCATTTTTGAGCAGTCGTGGAGAATCTTGACGAGGAATTTTCCGTCGTTCCTCGAAATTTTCTCGTCGAAGTGAAACATGCCGCTGATGTACGGTGTTTTAGAGACGGCAAGGTAACTCACGTCGAGATCAAGCGCTTCTCTGTCATCCACTCTGAGTTTCATGGGAATGTTTCGAAAAAAACGCAATGTCTGAAAAAAGGTCCAGAAGATGGCCAGCTGTGTAAATCTCTTTTTCAGAAGATTGAGGATCGGGCCTCCGTGATTGAAGTTTTCATTTCCTTCGGCCACAATCCCTGCACTCGCACTGATGAGAAAATAGGTCGTTTTCCGATGATTGTCTTTTCCGTTTCGGTATGTTATCTCCCCAACATCCCTTAAAATGGGGTTCCTGTCATCGACTCGAATGGGAACATTTCTGATCTTTTCAGAGATTGGTTTGTGATAATCGTTGCTGGATCCGAGTCCCAGAGCCCCGACCGTAAAATCCGAGAGAGGCGTCTGCTTCTTATTGGCGATGATGGAGTTGATGAGCAGGTTCACACAACCGTCTCCTCCTGCCGAGACGAAGGTTCTCCGGCCCTGGGAAAGGAGGTTCTTCATGGTGCGGATCGATTTTGTTTTATCATCGGACATATGAATAGAGAAAGGGCCATACGACTTTTCCAGAAATGGACAAATCCTCTTCCAGTATTTTAGTCCTTTTCCGCCTTTGCAGTTCAGATTCAAGATGACTGATTTTTTTTGATTTTCCATGGTTCACACCTGCGATTTTTCGGGTCTGATGAATAGCACAATCTCGAACAGGAGATAGTAGCCGATTCCGAAGATGAGAAGAGAGGGTTTGAACGTCAGGCTTTCGGCAAGATGAATCAACAGAAAGCCTCGGACGATGTTCTCGATGCCCACGAATGCCTTCTTCTCATCTTCCTGTACGGTGAGCAGCTGAATATGGGCGAGACCGTAGATCACGATGCTGACGGCCCAGATGATCACAATCATAATTCTGAAAGAGGTATCGAATCGAAAGATGTCATTGTTCTTCAAGATGAGAAACGAAAAAGCAATGGCAATGAGTGTGTACAGCAGACTGATAACGACAGAAGCTTTCCACCCAAATTTGACGGAGATGGTTTGATAGTTGGTCTGCCTGTCTGCGGAGATGTCTTTTAAGTAGCCGGTTAAAACAAAAACTGCATAGGTAAAGAAGATACTGATCATTCCGAAGATCAGGTTGTGATCGAGTATTCTGGAGAATTCGAATGTGTGGACCATCTTTCCCATGAGAGCCAGAGCTGCCACGATCCACGCGTTCCAGAAGGGGCCGCTCCACCATCTGCGCTTGAAAAACGTGTACGAAATCAGCCCCAGCACTCCGATGATTCCCGTGAGGAGCATCCAGGGATTAAAAACAGTAAAAATGAGAACACAGATGAGCAGTCCAGTAAGACTCACGCCAAAGACCTGTTTCTTCGTAATAAGGCCTTGCACCAGAGGTCGATAGGGGGATGATATCGAATCGGTGTCGGTCTGGAAGACGTCGGTCAATGCTTGCCCCAGTCCGTAGGTAAAGAAAAAAGCTGCGGTACCGAGAACGAGTTTGTAAAGCGGGATGTCCGAATTGTTTGCGATCCCATAAAATCCGGCGATGCCTGAGATGAAGAACAGGTATGGGCGAAGCGTGATCCAGTATGCTTTCCAAAAATCGGAACTCAATAAAGTATAAGGTTTATTTTTCATGATGGATGTTCCTCGGATAATGAATACATTTTCAAAAAACGTAACCAATACCCATTTCGATTTCTCAATCTTTATTAGTATAACTTTTCATAAGTCTCTGATGTCAATGTAGATCTCTTCTGTATTTGTTGGTATCATAGAACCTTTTGCCAAGAAATAATACGGAAATGTAAATATTTTATGACCAGTTCGTTGTATAGCAGATAATAGGCGACTGTTACTTTGTAATAGAATGTATAAAAACGTCCGGCCATGTTCGAAAGCGATATTATTCATGTTTGCCAGAAGCCCTTGAACTCCTTTTTCGTCTTCAGCAAAAAAATCGAAAAGAAACCAACTTCGAATCGTGTCTGTAGGCTTCGGTATGTATGGAAGGTTTAGAAACGGCCTTAAAGGTGCGGATATCACTCGTTGAATTTGATGAATAGAGGGTACCATAACCACTTGTTCTGCAAGTAAATTTTCATTTGTCCACACTGAACATCCAGAGCAGTTACCGTTCTTTGCTTCTATACTAGTTACATATCCCAGTAATTTTTTTTCATTGAATTCAGGAACGAAATCAATATTTTGGTTATTCTGAAGATATAAATCGTGAACATTTTTTGCAGATGTATTACAATAGGCATTCTTTTCCTTGAGCTTCTTGTAAACAGGCATTACAACATAGGTTAACGGTAAGGTTAATTTCATACCGAAAAGACGCTGAGCCGGCTTGAGACATCGATCATTCTCCCCGGCAACCAGCGTGTAGCTACAATCCATTTTCTGCCCGATGTCTTCGAACAGGGCTCTTGTGAGATGATATGAAACACCTTTTTTCCTGTATTCAGGATGGACACGAAGATCATACATGTACGCCGCTCGAATTTTATTGCCATGCAGCATGACGGGTTTTTCTGACCAAGCGACTATACCGACCAATTCATCTTCCACCTTAGCACATAGGATTTTATATTCGTCATATACTTCCGAGCGAGCATGAAACGTAGGACGTTTGTATTTGAGCACAAGTGATTTTCCCTGTATGCATTGTTTCTCCAGTCTCAGGGCAGATTCGTTATCCGCTGCAGTATAAGGGCTAATTATAATATCTATCATTGTTGTTAGTCTCTTTTTTAGCAATGACAAAGGTGTAGAATATGGAATCATCCACCATCGAAAGTCTTTTTTCGAGGATTATATTTTGAGTGAACTTATTTTTTATATTAAACGGTAATTTCCGCTTCACCAGAAACTGGCGTTCACAAATAAGTGCATTATCGGCCGCTGTTTTGTCAATCTCCTTCCAAATTTTAACATGCTCTTTCTCGGTAGTATATGATGCAAAATCTGAGAGGGAGTATTTATGGAAGCAAGCCTTTGTACAGTGAGAGAGGAAGTCTGTGAGGGATCCCGTAATAACGTGTATGCGCGACACGTTGTTTTTCAACATGCTGTAATTCTTCCTCTGAAGGTGAGGTGGAAGCATACCATTGGCATTGTATTTCCCATAAAAAAGTAAATTTGCAAAAGGGCTGTTTCTCAGCAGTACATTTTTACCTACCGTAGCAAATTTTTCAGATAGATATCGATAGATGGAAAAGTCATCTGGAACATAACGGTAAAAACCGGGATCACCGAATAACAATTCCCATACCCACTTAGCCGAGATACAGTGGAGGAATGTACGCCATAAAAGATTATCCCATTTTCTTATCCAAATATCAGTCTGTTCTTCAATACACCGACAGCAAAACAACTTTTCACGCAAGCGTGGACGTGCGAGACCTATCACATGGGCAAGCAATCGAAAATATCTTTCCCATCTCCCCTGATAGATGACACCCTTTTTAATTATACCGACATGTTTATCCCAGAACCCTCTCGCATTCAAAGAAAGCGATGGCCTGATGGATTGATAAACCTGGGCTCGATTTTTTGATGGACAAATTCCGATAAAATCAACAAACTGCTGGTAATCCAAATGCTGGATGGCAACTATTTTCAATTCTAGTAGGTAACTTTGGCAATGATTCATATCAATGGAAACAATTGTCGCTGGTTTTTCAGTAAGAAGATCCAAAGACCGCGCGCCGCTGCCTGAGATGCATAGAATTTTATCTCCTTGGTTAATTTGCAGTGCTTCTATTTCTGATCGAGAATCTTCGTTGCACGATGTATAATTCACTGTTTCAAGAAATGTTTTCATCCGCCAATCTCCTCCGTTGTACAGCCATCTTCCATAATCAGAACCCGGTGGGCATAATTATGAATGCGGGTATCATGGCTTACAATCACCACGGTTTTCTTCCTGCGTCGTGCAGCCTCGCATAACAACTCAATCACCAATTGCCCTGAATGAGAATCGAGACTTCCAGTCGGCTCATCAGCCAGAAGAAGCACAGGATCGTTCACCAGGGCTCGGGCAATGGCCACTCTCTGTTTTTCTCCGCCACTTAAAGCTTTGGGATAGAAACGGGCTCTATGTATCATATTTAACTCTTTTAGCATCTCCGTAGCCTGTTGTTTGGAAGACGACCTCGGCAATCCGATCAGATTCAGGGGCAACTCGACGTTTTCTATAACAGTAAGGCAATCAAGCAATCGAAAGCTTTGAAATATAAATCCGATATTTTTCAGCCGAAAAACCGCCAACTCTTTCTGGCTGAGACGTGTGACTTCATGGCCAAGAATGCGGATACTCCCCGAAGATGGCTTTATCAGACAGCCAATAATGGAGAGCAATGTTGTCTTTCCACTTCCATTCGGACCGCTGATGAGAAGGATTTCCTCATTTTTCACATCCCAATTGACATCAATGACTGCTGAAACCGGAGCGCCGTATCTTCCATCGTAGATTTTGGATATATTCTCAATCTGCACAGCCATGTTGTTTTGGGCATTCATGCGCGAAAGACCTCCGCAGGATAGATATATCTTATTTTATGTATGGGCATCCAGGACCCCAGTGCGCCGACGCATAGGCAAAGCACAAAAACCGTTACGGCAGCTTGCCAGGAGAATATGAGTGTCATCTCAGGAACAAAACGAATAATCAACGGGCTTATGGATATATTAAAGAGAAGTCCAAACGCAAATCCCATTGTGGCCAGCAAGAGCGACTGCCATAACACAAGGCTCACCAAATATTTTTGATTCGCTCCTAACGCCTTGAACAATGCATAGTCCTCTCTCTTTTCGAGAATGGAGCCATACAGCATCAGCGTGATAACAGCGGCACCGATGATGATCCCGAATAGAGCGATGGTGCCGAGAATTTGGAGGACGCCGGTGGACATTTCTTGCAGGTTGTTCTGGATGAACACTCGTTTCGTAAAAACCGCGAGTTCAGGGAATCGCTTCTTCAATGAAAGGATTACATCCTCAATGCGAATTTTACCTGTCGTAGATATGAGGAAAAAACTTACGATATCAGAAAAGCCAAGCAATTTTTGGGCATCCCGGAGTGTCGTGAATGCAAATTGGGCGACGATGGTATTTGTTCCCTCACAGATACCCGACACCCGAAAAGTTTTTCCTTGGATTTGGATGGAATCTCCCATTGTAAGTCGATGCTTACGAGCAAAGGCCTTATCGAGGATGATATCTCCAGAATGAATGTCAGAATGGCCCCTCATTAGCATTGAAGGAGCGCTTAACTTGGATTCCGGATCGAATCCAAAGACAAACAGAGTAAAAGGCCGATCATGAATCGTAGCAGTCACCAAAACCCGCAAAATGCCAGTCACCTCATCGACTTCTTCAGTCTGCTGTATAGCATCATTAAGAGATGCCTTTAAAAAGGAAGAACTCCTAAGAAGATTGTTCGAGTTATTCTGACATATCCAGATTTTAGCTGGACTATCGGCCACATAACGTGTAGCTCCTGCTTTTACACCTTCATACACTCCAAAGAGAAACAGTATGAGCATTGCCGAAAATCCAACACCTGCCACAGTAATGAGAAACCGCGTTCTCTCTTTCCACAGAATTTTCCAAACAATCCACATCGTGGTAATTTCCCTGTTTCTATGCAGCCAATGATTTTATTACATGTTTTGTTGAAGCACATCTTGCCCAAGTCTCTTCGACACATTCAAGAAGCCTGTCAATATCTGCTTTGGTATGAGTTGCCATTAAACTGATTCGGAATCGTTGCTGATTGACAGGAACCGCCGGGTATTCGATGGCATTCACAAAAATCCCTGATGTGTGGAAACAATATGCAGCCTTCCTTATATCCATGGTTTCGGGTACCCGTAAAGCAATAATGGCTGCTTGAGGAAATACATTCATTCCAAGATTCTTCAATCCATTGGCTGCATAACGGACGTTTTCATGAAGCTGTCGGATGCGTGTCGGTTCTTGCTCAATGATGTCCAATCCAGCTAGAACAGCTGCGATAATGACAGGAGGCAAAGAGGCAGAAAACATATAGGATCTGGCAAAGAAACGCATATAATCAATAATGGGTTTTGATGCCGATACAAAACCACCTACTGCACCGAACGTTTTGCTGAATGTCCCCATCGTGACATCAACCATTCCGTCAACACCAAAATATTCAGCAGTACCTCGGCCTGTTTCTCCCATGACTCCCGTACCATGTGCGTCATCGACGATCAAAATCGCTTTTTTCTGTTTGCACAGGCGAGCGATTTTATCCAGTGGTGCAAGATCCCCATCCATGGAATAGACCCCTTCTACACCCACAAACGTATCGCTGACCGAGGATGTCGGATGTCTTTCAAGAAGATCCGAAAGTCCGGATACATCGTTATGACGGAAGTGAGATGCTTTCACGTTTCCCATCTTGAGTCCATCGCAAAACGATGCATGGCTGTATTCATCGTAGAGCATCGTATCGCCGCGATTCACGAGGGCCGTTATCAATCCAACATTGGCTCCGTATCCAGTAGAAAATATCAAGGTATCTTCAGATCCCTTGAAGGCGGAGAGTCGCTCTTCAAGATCCTTATGCAAGCATGTGTATCCGTTCAACAAGGGAGGACCGCCGATTCCGACACCATATCGGTTGATGGAGTCGCTTACTTTTTCTCGTACATAAGGATGGTTAGCGAGCCCTAAGTAATTATTGGAACCGAACATCAACATTTTTTTTACTTTCCCCGTGACCGGATCGATGATCTCAACTTCACGATCTGCAGGTGAAGTCACCGGACGCATGTAGAGATTCTGATGCCCTGCGTTGAGTTTGCTGAGAGTTGACAGAAAAAAATCCACTCGATCTTGGAACGTGCATCTTCTTCCTTTCAGAAGAACATCACGCAGGTTAACGTTTTCACCACCTTCTGATTTTTCTTCTCGAAACATGTCAGTTTCCTCCTTTGAGCATTGTATTTGTACGCTTTAAAAACTTATAAATTTATCCATCTCCAATTGTTTGTTTCATTTTTCTACCCATCATTAAGACAAAACACATGCCAGGGACTTTTCTCTCTATTTGAATGAGGAGGGGCGATTGGCAAGTGTTGGTTTATAAGGAAGTTGGTTTATGCACTCCGTCTCGCATTTATAAAGAAAGACGAAGATATTTTCTCGGGGATGTTATACTGGAGTATACGGGGATGTATGAAATCTCATAAATGTATCATATTCGTAGGATTCTTGTTCGTATCGAGTAAGGTCTCGTCATTTAGTATTGATTATATGTATGGGGAGTCGTATTAGCGAGAGGGGGAAATGTGTTCTTATGTAAGGAATGACAATACTTAGGAAGTGAATATTTAACAGTTTTATGGCTTCATAAGCGGTTCGGATTTATATACATTTTTTAGTCTCATGCAGAGTGGATAACCTACAATATGGAGTATGATTATTTTTAAAAGCGATAATCTGTCTGTATTGTAATTGAGATTCTTTGATCTTTTGATCCATGAAAGGACTTCTTGAGATATAGATTGAAAATATCTTTTGAATGAATAACACTTCATGTAAAGATCCACGAGCTGATGGTAGAATTCTATTCTGCTCAGTTTGGTGGGCAATACTGAATGCACGAAATCAAAAAAGTCCCAATTCTTAATATAAAGTCGGTCGTGTTCTTTTGTGAATAACTCAGTCCCGGGAAGGGGTGTTAAGACTGTGAATACTGGCTGGAAGAGGTTCATGTCACGAACGTAGTTGAACACGTTATTAAAATCCT
>JBDRSZ010000184.1:0-2844 GCA_043824415.1 bacterium
GTTCGAATCCACGTCTCCCAGCCAAAGAAATCAAGGGGTTAGTCGGTTACGGTTAGCCCTTTATTTTCTTTTGTGACCGTTTTGTGACCGGTAGCCTGAAGCCTTCGGGGGATTGCGGATCATGCGTGGACGCTGGAAGAAATTGTCAGACTATCGAATATATAGAGGACAGGATTTACTTTCCCCGGGTACGTTTTTTATAACTTATTTGTGTGGTAGTACCAGCTTCAAGTGGGTATATTATCTTTGTTTCCTTTTCGGGGATATAGACTACCCGCAGGGGGTCTTTTCTGTACCTGTGAGTTCCGGGCGGGTAAGATGTTTTTCCTTTTAGTTTTTTTATTCGGTTGCGTTTGGGATGGTAAAACGGATTGATTGTCACGTCACTTTCAAATGATGCCCACATCTTTACTAAAACGGAATCACTGCTAATTGATTCAAATACTTCCGCTTTATATTTTATGTCTATTGTCCATTTATCCATGGAGTGACCCAGAGGTCTTTAATCTTTCATATCGCTCCCAAACCTTTTCACGCAGACCAGGAACGCTGTTTAGTTCGGCAGTCGCCTCCCATTCCTCCAGGCAATCATCTATCGACAAAAAAGACCCCTGCTTTTTTGAAAGAGAAATGGCTTCGAGCAATTCAGACAGAAAAATAAGCTTGTCTTCGTCAGGAAGATATTTCAATATTTCATGCTTTCTTTTCATCCGCAGTGGCCTCGCCATAAGCCTTGGTGAATTTTTCATAATGCACCTGCATGGCCGTTATGAGAGCGGGGAAGACCTCTTTAGGTATAACGATCTCCGCCTTAATTGGTATCTTTAATTCAATTTCTCCACTCTGAACTTTTTTAGGTTTTTCGTAAATCGGCAAAGCTTCACAGAACCTGAAGGTAAAGTCCAGCGGTGTGCTGTGAATTGATATGTGATTTGAGTAATATCGAGGATAAGAAAACACAAAATTTGGATCAGGTATCAGTTTTACCTCAGTTTTACCTTCTGCGCTTTGAACGACAGGCTTTGATTTTGGTGCCATTGCCGATTCTCCTTTCAAGAGTGGCAAAAATCCGCGATTTTCAGCAATTCCGAAAGCGCTCCTTTTTTATGAGCAACAATTAAAAATGATTCGATCGCATCTTTCAGCGCTGCCTTCTCGAAATAACAAAGGCAATTGCTCGCCGCGGGGGTGAAGATGATACCACAAGCAACAATTTATTTGTCAAGTATTATTTTACATTGTCATCGGCAATCGCTTGTCAAATCTTGAGCAAGCATCTTGCCACGTTTTTACGTTAGTCGCTCGCCACTGGAAAAGCAAGGGGGAAATGAAGATAGCTATGGTAAAATTTTGAGCGTAGGGGGCGCTGCCCAGAAAGGTCAATTTTTGACTTTTCTTAAATTTCAAACTGGGACACTACCCAAAAATGGTGTTTTCCAGCCGACAAACGGCCTCTTGATTCGTCTCTTTCAAAAGGTGTGAATAGACGTTCAAGGTGACGGTCGGTGATGAATGGCCTAACTGGGTCTGAATATATTTGACGTTCTCCCCCTGGGCCAATAGAAGGCTCGCGTAGCTGTGCCGCAGGTCGTGAAAGCGGATCGCCGCAATCCCCGCCGCCTTGAGCGCCGGAAAGAAATGCCTGTTTTTCATGTTATGGCAAATCATCGGCGTGCCGTCTCCCGAAGGGAAAATAAGATCATCGCCCCTCCCGCCGCTTGCCAACTGCCAGGATGCCAGTTCTTTCACCAATACAGGGGCCATGTCGATCTTTCGCATGCTGCCCTTTGTCTTTGGTTCAAAGTACCGCCCATGATTGAAGGTCCGCCGGATATGAAGCTGTTTTCTGTCCAGGTCCAGGTCTGACCATTTCAGCCCCAAGATTTCCCCTTGCCTCGCGCCGGTCATGATCGCCGTCAAGAATAAAGTCCGGTATTTCTGATCCGGTTCCGCCTCAATCAATGCCTTGATCTGATCCGGTTCAAGAATCTTCATTTCGTTGTTTTCGCCCGGCGCCCCCGTCGCCCGGGGTCTTTCTGCATCTCTGACCGGGTTATGAGTGACCATCTTGTGACGTGCCGCGTATCCCATGACCTGCCCCAGCGTAATCATCAGTTTTTTTATCAGGGGCAAAGATACCCTCGCCGCCTGTTTTGCCGTGATGAAGACCTCGACCGTCGCCGTGCTGATCCGGTCGATCCTTTTCGGTGATCGGTTCATGAGGCCGGACCTATCCCCGCTTTTCTTCCTACAGAAACACCTTGTAGCTGATGTTCAGGGTCTTTCCCAGGCGCTTCGCCATTTCCTTGCCGATGGTCCGCTTGCCGTTCTCCATTTCGGAAATATGGCGTTGAGGGATGCCGGTCAGTTCAGAAAGCTGAATCTGCGTCAACCCCTCCCGGTATCTCACGCCGGCCAAAGCCTTGCCGATAAGCTGCGCTTCCGAACATTCAGGGTAAGCTTCTCGCCATGGGACCGAATCCGACGCATCCATGAAGCCCAAGGGCTTGAGAGTTTCAATGGCCCTGGCCATATTAACGATAGGTCCCAGGAACCGCAGTTCAACGGTTTCAGTAGGGGGCTTTTTCGTGTGTTCCTGCATAAATCACCTCGATGATTCTTATTTCTTTGTCTGTCACTTCCCTATGTAACCTCGCACATTAAATTGACAGAAGGGGGTATCTTTTTATCACGGTGTTTTGGATGAGAGAGAGTCTTTATCAGATTGATTTGATCATAAAGAAAGAGGGCAACCAAAGGTCGATTGGTTTGGCCGCCAGTCCCAATGGTTACCCTCTCAGAAAGCGGTATCTTGATACTACACCTTGCGGTCGATGTAAAGGT
>JBDRSZ010000185.1:0-2276 GCA_043824415.1 bacterium
TTCATTATCTTTCCAATCCAAATGCGGATTTGTTCTTAAGAAAAACAAATCAACATCTTCTCTGAAGCGATCCTGAAATCAACTTGCATTTTTAGTATGTTTTATGTAAAATAAAGAGAGCTTATCAATAGGAGTAAAATAATGACCATCGCAACACTTCGAAAAGCATCCGAAAAATTGGGAGTATCCCCTGATGATCCGGTTCACTTCTATGTGAAAGGCAACAAAGGAATCATCGAAGTGAATCTCGGCGCTTCTGATCGAGAGATCGAACTCTCTGCACTGGGTGATACCTCAGAAGACTTTTTATCAGAAGAAGAACTGGACTATTATCTCAACCTGGAAGAGAAATGAAATCTTTTAAACGCGGTCAGATATGGCTCGTAAACTTCGATCCCAGTTTTGGACGTGAATACCAGAAAGTACGGCCCGCCCTGATTGTCCAGAATGATGAGTATATCGATGCAAGCAGTCTTCTGACAGTCATCCCCATATCATCTCAAACAACAAAACAAACCCCTTTAGACATCCTTCTGAAAAAAGATGCAACTAATAGGCTGGCCAAAGATTCTTTGGTAAAAATCAAACAGATCAGCAGTTTCGATAAACGTCGCTTCATAAAATTCGTTGGAATCGTTCATACAGAAACAATGCAATCCATAGTCGAACACCTTCGCCTTCACCTTCAATTGTAAACATCCAGTCATCCGTGCTCATCCGTCCAATCCGTTTTATCCGCGTTCAATCATTCTCAAAACCGCAGCGTAAACACCGTCTCCATGTTGGGCTTCGAACGCACAGCGATCGTCCCCCGATGCAGCCGCATGATCTGCCTGGACAGGCTGAGTCCGATGCCGGTCCCTTCCTTCTTCGTCGTGAAGAACGGAATGAAAATCTTCTCCTGAACTTCCTCCATAATCCCCGATCCATTGTCCGTCACGTGGAGGAGTACCCTGCCCTGCTCGTTTAATCCTCCGTACAAATCAATCTTAGCTTTCCTGCTCTTCTTCACCGCATCGATGGCGTTCAGAACGAGATTGATCAAAATCTGCTCGACCATTTCGGGATCGGCCGTCAACTCCAGAGTCTCTGGGTCGACGCGATGCGTAAAACCGATGCCGCGATCCTTCATCTGGGATTCCATCAGCTGGCCGACGCGTTCGAACAGGGAAACGACCGTGAAAATCTGAAAATTCGGCCTCGGAATGCGCGTCAGCTTTCGGTAGGAATCGACAAAATGGAGCAGCCCCTCGCTCCGTTTCTGGATCGTCTGCACGGCGCTGCTGATATCCTGAAGCATCTCGGCAGAAACCATCCCTCCGCCGCCCCCCCTCTCCGAAGTGCTGGTCAGCAAACCGTTCGCCGTGGAAGCCAGGGAAGAGATCGGGGTCACCGAATTCATGATTTCGTGCGTCAGCACGCGGATCAAATTCTGCCAGGCTTCCATTTCCTTCTCTTCCAGCTCACTCTGAATGTTCTGAATCGAGACAATCATGAATTGACGATCGCGCAATCGGATCTCCGTCGCAAACATCACAAACTGCTGGAGGTCATTCATATCCTCCACCTTAACCAGCGCTTTTTCACCCGGTTTTAAACGAAAAAGGGCATCCACCAGCCGTGGGCTGAACGGCTCCAAAGATCGGATGTTCTTCAATCGCGGGACTTTTAAAAGTTTCTTGGCCGCCTTGTTGATGAGTTCCACCTCGCCGTCCTGCCGGAAGGAGAGCAGGCCGATGCCCACGTGCTCCACGATCGTCTGCAAGTAACGGTAATGTTCTTCCTTCTCAGCCCGCGTCTGTTGAAATTTTTTAAGCACTTCGTTGAAGGCCGCTTTCAATTCGTTGAAGGAAGATCCCAGTCCTGTAATGCTGTACGTCTGGGAGAAATCTTCATACTTGATGGCTTCTAAAAATCGATTCAGGTCTCTGTTGGTCTTTTCAACGTACAGAAGGAGGGAATAGGCCTGTAATACAATGCAGGCGCCGGTAATGATAGTCAAAGCGTACAAGTGTGTTCGAGAAATCATGATGAAAAAAAGACAGACCGTCGCAACGAGCAGTAGGATACGCACAGAATAAATGAAACGAAAACGTCTGTAAATCATATTCCGGCCCTATGGGATTGCGATGAAAATCTTCTCTTCTCTAAGTATATCAGGATTGGAAAATATAGTCGAACCAAAGTGGTTTTCGGATTTCACAATGTGGTCCTCTCCTTTTTTCAAGGAGAGGATTTAGGTGAGGTCTCCGATAAAAATCCAAAAACCACTTTGT
>JBDRSZ010000186.1:0-7458 GCA_043824415.1 bacterium
CTTGAGGGGGACGACAGGGGGTGTAACGGATAGATCAATATGACCAAAAGAGAAATATTAAATTGCAATCCAAAATTATGGTCTCTCAGGGGCGCTACCCCTGCAGTAAGCGATAACTGTTCACACTAAAGATAATAATAGCCTATGTCAACTTTCGTTCATCTTCACAATCACACTCATTACAGCCTGTTGGACGGCGCCTGCAGGATCGAGGATTTAGTGCACTCGGCCAAGCAGTTCAAGATGCCGGCTATCGCCATCACGGATCACGGGAACATGTTCGGGGCTATCCACTTCTATCAGAAAGTCCTGAAAGCGGGGCTGAAGCCAATCATCGGTATGGAGGCGTACATCGCTCCCAAGTCGCGGCTGGAGAAGAGCGGCGGCAAAGGGGGCAAGGACACCGCGTACCATCTTATCCTGCTGGCCAGGAACTTGGACGGGTACAAGAATCTGATGCACCTGAGCTCCATCGGGTATTTGGAGGGTTTCTACTACAAACCGAGGATCGACAAAGAAGTCCTCGAAGCGCACGCCGAGGGGCTTATCGTCCTGAGCGGCTGCATCAAGGGCGAGATTTCGAGCTTGATCCTCCACGGCGATATGAAGGGCGCGCACAAGGCGGCAGGATTTTACAAGGATCTGTTCGGGGAGCATTTCTATCTCGAAGTACAGAATCATGGCATCGCCGAAGAAGAGACGGCCATGAAAGGGTTACTGGAACTGTCCAAAACGATGGACATTCCAGTCGTCGCCACGAACGACACCCACTACCTGAAGCGGGAGGATGCGCAGGCACAGGACGTGCTCCTGTGCATCCAAACGAACAAGGACTTGGACGATCCGCAGCGCCTGCGATTCAGCACGGATCAAATCTATTTCAAGTCGCCCGAAGAAATGGCCGATGCTTTCAAAGAGACGCCGGACGTCCTGAAGACGAGCTTGGAAATCGCGGAGAAATGCCACGTCGTCCTCGACTTCGACACCCTCCATCTGCCCCATTTCACCGTTCCCGATGGGGAGGGGGTGTATTCCTTGGACGAGTACCTGGAGAAAAAAGCCTGGAAAGGCCTGAAGGAGCGGTTCGCAGAGCCAACGCCGGACCTTGAAAAACGACTGACGTACGAGCTTTCCGTCATCAAGCGGATGGGTTATGCCGGATACTTCCTCATCGTCATGGATTTCATCCGACACGCAAAGAGCCGGAATATCCCCGTCGGACCCGGAAGAGGTTCCGCTGCGGGCAGCCTCGTCTCTTATGCCATAGGCATCACGGATGTGGATCCGATTCAGTACGGCCTTCTCTTCGAGCGGTTTCTCAACCCGGAGCGTGTGTCCATGCCGGACATCGACATCGATTTTTGCTACGAACAACGGGACGCTATCATCGATTACGTGAAGCAGAAATACGGCGAGAAGAACGTCACGCAGATCATCACGTTCGGGAGCATGAACGCCCGTGCCGTCATCCGGGACGTGGGCCGGGTTTTAAAGATACCCTACGGCGACGTGGACCGGATCGCAAAACTCATCCCGTTCCAGATAGGGATGACGCTCGACGTTGCCTATAAAAAGGTTACGGAGTTTCGGGAGCTGTGCGATCAAGACGAGACCCACCGCAAGCTCCTCGACCACGCCCGCGTGTTAGAGGGCATAGCCCGTCACGCATCGACGCACGCCGCCGGCGTGGTCATCGCGCCCGGCGAGCTGACGCAGTACGTTCCCATTTTCAAATCGTCGAGCGGAGACGTGACGACGCAGTACGACATGAAATCCGTGGAGTCCATCGGCCTCCTGAAGATGGATTTCCTGGGCCTGCGCACGCTGACGGTCATCAACCACACGATTCAGGCGCTCAAGAAGAACGGCGTGGAGATCGATATTCACCACATCCCGTACGATGACGAGGAAACGTACCGTATCTTTTCACGAGGAGAAACCGTCGGCGTTTTCCAGTTCGAAAGCAGCGGTATGCGGGAATACCTGAAAAAACTCCAGCCGGAGAGCATCGAAGACTTGACTGCCATGAACGCCCTCTACCGACCGGGCCCGATGGAATGGATCGATGATTTTATTTCCAGGAAGCGGGGGAGGACAAAAGTGGAATACCTCCATCCTCTCCTGGAACCCGTACTAGAAGAGACGCACGGCATCATCGTGTACCAGGAACAGGTCATTCAGATCGCTAGCGCGCTGGGCGGATTCAGCATGGGCAAAGCGGACCTGCTCCGCAGGGCCATGGGAAAGAAACGACCCGACCTGATGCAGGAACAGAGGAACGCCTTCGTCGAAGGCGCTAAAAGCAAGGGAATCCCGGGGGAGATGGCGAACAGCATTTTCGATCTGATGGACCGGTTCGCCGGGTACGGATTCAACAAATCCCACGCCACGGGCTATTCCATCGTGGCCTTTCAGACGGCATTCCTCAAGGCGCATTATCCGAAGGAATTCATGGCCGCGAACCTGACGAGCGAAATGGGAAACACGGATCGCGTCGTCATCCTCATCGAAGAGTGCCGCCGCATGGGCATCGAAGTCTTCCCGCCCGACGTGAACGAAAGCCAGGCCGATTTCACGGTGACGGGGGAGGGTCTCCGATTCGGACTGGGAGCTGTTAAAAACGTCGGAAAGGGAGCGATCCAGTCCATCGTTGAAGCGAGGGACAAAGAAGGCAAATTTGGAACGATATATGATTTCTGTTTGCGGGTGAATCTCAGGCTCGTCAACAAAAAAGTAGTCGAAAGCCTGATTCAAGTGGGGGCCATGGATACCTTAGAAGGAACCCGAGCGCAAAAAATGGCCGCCGTGACGAAATCGTTGAGTATGGCTCAGGCCGTTCAGCAGAATGCGGATCGGGGACAAACGACGATTTTCGGAGAGGATGTCTCCGAAGCAGAACTCTATCCAGACCTTCCTCAAATCGACGCATGGTCTCAGGCGGACAAACTGCGCAGGGAAAAGGAACTCTTGGGATTCTACGTTTCAGGGCATCCGCTTTTAAAGTATAAGGACGATGTGGATGCTTTCGCAATGCCCAAACTGGAGCACATCGATGAAATGTCTACGGGTCAGACTGTTCGGATCTGTGGAATCATCACTGAGGTCAAGAACCTGTTCGACCGCAAGGACAAACCCATGGCGTTCTTCACTGTCGAGGATTTTTCGGGCATAGGCCGTGTGATCGCTTTCTCGGATTTCTACGGAAAGAACAAAGACATGATCGAAAAGGATCGGATGGTCATCGTCTCAGGAACAGTGGACCGGAGGAACGACAAGGATGAGGTATCTATTCTGGCTTCTAAAATACATCCCTTGGAACAAGCCAGGGATCATTTCGCAAAACGGCTGTCGATGAACATCGAATCGGCAAAACTGACAGACGAAGAAATGGACCGCGTCAAAATGCTCTTGGAAAAGATGCGGGGGTCGTGCCCGATCTATCTGAACATCAAATCGACGGGGGGCGATGAGTTCCTCCTCAAATCGAAAAAGTATGCCGTGCGGCCGACATTCGAACTCTTGAACGATCTGCGACTCGTGCTCGGGAATGAAAATGTCTGGATCGAAGGATAGGACGATGCATCCGAAAAAAGATCGAAGAATTGTTTTTTCCCGCGGCGTTTTCATCGTCTCCACACTGCTGGCCATGATTCTCAGCGGAATAAACCTTTATCAAGTCTGGCGGTCGCCGACCGACGAATGCAAGTGGAGCGAACGCGAGAAGGTCGTTGTCATTACATCCGTCACGAAGGGAGGGACGTCCGAAAAAGCGGGGATGCAGACTGGAGATATTCTCCTCAAAATTGCCGGAGAGAACGCCACGACGAGCAGCCGTGCGCAGGCCGTCCTCGACCGGCAAAAAGTCGGTGAACCCATCCAATACTTTGTCCTCAGGGATAGAAATCTGATTGAACTCAGCGTGGAGGTCGTGCGGAGAGGGTTTCCTCCTCTCTACATCGTGATGTCCTGCGTGGGCTTCATTTTTGGAATTGTGGGACTGTGGATCGCCTATATGCGTCCTGAAGATCCGAAAGCCCGGGTTCTTTTCCTCCTATTCCTCAGTTTTATGCTGTTCTGGACTTTGAATTACACTCCGCCTTTGGTCAGCATCTTACAATGGATCATCATTATCGTCAACATTGTCACTTTCACGACCGTACCCAGTTTTTTCCTTACCTTCTTTTTGATGTATCCATATCGGCACCCATTCCTGGACAAAAAACCCTGGGCGCAGATCATCCTTTTTTTCCCTTCGATATTTTTTCTCCTTCTGTTTTTTTTAGCTTTGATTTTTAAGCATCCCTTTCAAGTGAATTTTTTCATGGGTATCGGACTTTGGGGGCTGTATTTTATTTTGGCGGCTCGACGTCTTCATAGACAGTACAAAACGACCCGGAACGAACATTTGCGCCGACAAATCCGTGTCCTCCGATGGGGGATAGTTTCAGGATTGGCGCCCACGTTTCTGTTTCTGGCGCCGAGTGCTTTTGGAGTTGATTTTCCGCAAGGACGCTACGGCGCATTTTTGATGGGACTTATCCCACTTGTCTTTGCCTACGCCGTCGTCCGGCATCGACTGATGGACATCGAGATCATCGTCAAGAAGAGCTTCGTTTATGCGCTGCTCACCGGCTCCGTCGTCGGATTTTATTTTGTCGTCGTCCAAATCGTCGGCCGGTATCTGCAAAACGTGGGCGGCTTGACGAGTACGTTCGTGTTTGTTCTCACGACCCTTTTTGTGGCGTTCGCATTTTCTCCTGTGCGATCCCGACTCCAACGGACGGTCGATAAGGCTTTTTTCAGACAGGCGTACGATTATCGGGAGACCCTGAGACAATTTACGCGAACGCTGAATACACTCATGGAACCCCGCATTCTGATGTCCACAGTACTTTCAAATCTCTGCGAAACGATTTGTTTTCAGCAGGGATATTTTTTCTTGAAAGAAATCAATGGCTCTCATCGATATACATCCGCACTGGGGTACCCGGCCCTCTCCGATCAAAATATTTTTTCAGTCGAAGAAGATAGCGTTATCTGCCAAAAAATGCTGGCAGATGAGATGCCTGTGCTGCTTTCAGATCTCCCTGAATGTGACTCCGATTGTCGAATACTCGTGGATAATATGCACGGTACCGTAGCCATTCCGCTGTTCTATCAAAAGGACTTGACAGGATTCATCCTCATCGGAGAGAAACGCTCGGAGATGCATTACTCCGTCGAAGATTTGGAACTCTTGGCCGCCCTGGCGGACCAGGTGGCCGTCGCTTTAGAGAACGGAAAACTCCATCAGTCTCTGGCCGAACAGGAGCGGTTGAAGCACGAATTGGAGATTGCCCGTCAAATCCAGTTGAAATCTCTGCCGCAGAAAGAACCCATTCTGCCCGGGTTCGATATTTACGGCTGCTCCTTTCCGGCCACGGAAGTCGGTGGCGATTATTACGACTACCTCCAGATGCCGGAAGGCAAGCTGGGCATCGTCGTGGGCGATGTGTCGGGGAAGGGGACGTCCGCTGCGCTTTACATGTCCAAAATTCAAGGTTTTTTTCGTGCACTGGCAGAATTCAACGATTCCCCCAAGCAGCTTCTGATCCGTATCAACAGCCTCGCGTTTGGGAGTGTGGAAGAGAAGGCATTCGTCACCCTCGTCGTGGGCATTGTCGCACCCGAGGAAAAATCCATCACCATCGCCCGCGCGGGCCACACGGCCGTCTTCGTTTTCGAGAAAAAGACGAATCGTTCTTATGCCTGGTCGCCGACCGGCATCGGTCTCGCGCTGAACGCAGGGGACGTTTTCGATCAGAATTTGGCGGAGGAGAAAAAACGATTGTCCGCTGGGGACGCACTCCTGTTTTACAGCGACGGTCTTATTGAAGCGAACAATGTAGAAGGCGAGGAATTCGGGGAGGACCGTCTTAAAGAAATATTCACGCGGCATATCGCATCAGATGCCAAAACGGTGGGACAGTCCATCTTCGATGCGGTTCGGAATTTCGCAGGAAGTCAACCGCAACGGGATGACATGACGCTCGTCGTCTTGAAAACGAAATAACGCACTCAAATCCGAGTTGACTTTTAAAGGAATATGATTTATTTTAATGCATCGATTTCATCAAACTAAGGAATGATCATGGAACCACTTATCTACCTGGACAATGCTGCCACTTCTTTTCCGAAACCGAAAGAAGTATACGACTTCATGCACGAATTTTATCAGAAGCACGGCGTCAATCCCGGACGGTCCGGCTACGACGCGACTTTGGAAACCGAAGAAGTCGTATACGGCACACGAAAAATGCTCACGGAATTCTTCAATGGCACGGACCCGAATTACCTGACATTCAGCTACAACGCCTCGGATTCTTTGAACATGATCATCTTTGGAATGGTGGAGAAGGGCGACCATGTCGTTTCGACGATGTTAGAGCACAATTCCGTATTGAGACCGCTGAACGTCCTCAAACGCGACGGCGTCTGCGATGTGACGTACGTTCCATTCGACCAGAGGGGATATGTTCATCCTGAGGATATCAAAAAGGCCATCAGGAAGAATACAAAAATGGTCATCGTGAACCACGGTTCGAACGTCATCGGTACGGTTCAGCCTTTGGCAGAAGTGGGCAGGATCTGTAGAGAGAAAGGGTGTTGTTTTGCAGTGGATGCAAGTCAGACCGCGGGCGTGCAGAAGATCGATGTTCAGAAGATGGGCATCGATCTTTTGGCGTTTACGGGCCATAAATGTATGATGGGTCCGACGGGCATCGGCGGCTCGTACATCAAGGAGGATGTTCCGATCAAAGGAACGAGGCACGGCGGAACGGGCGTTCGATCCGCATACCCTTACCATCTGGAAGAATTTCCGTACCGCATGGAATGCGGTACGCTGAACATCATCGGCGTGGCCGGCCTTCATGCAGGCCAGAAGTGGATTCAAAAAGAAGGAATGGAAAATATCCACGCCCGGGAAATGAAATTATGGGAAAAGCTACGAAGGGGCATTGAGGCCATCGACGGTGTGACCACGTATTGTGCGGAGAGTTTTAAAAATCACAACGCGGTTCTCAGCTTTAACGTGGAAGGATGGGATGCGGGCGACGTGGGCACGATGTTGGACGTGGATTACAGCATCGCCTGCAGAACGGGCCTGCAATGCGCACCCAAAGTGCACGAAGGCATCGGCACATTCGACATGCACGGCACCGTGCGATTCAGCCTCGGGCCGTTCAATACGGAGGCGCACATCGATACGGCCATCGAGGCGGTGAGAGAGATTGCGGGGATAAAGAGAAAATAACAGGAATAAATTGTCCCCCTGTCAAGGGGGACTACAGGGGGTTCGACCCTCCATCATGAAAAATCATCAAACCCCATATATCCCATACGATAAAAACTTGGTCAACAAAGCCAGGGCCAACCGGAAGAACCCAACACCGGCAGAGAAGAAAATGTGGTATGAAG
>JBDRSZ010000187.1:0-18469 GCA_043824415.1 bacterium
TTCCTAAGAACTTCAGCGGTTCTTCCTTCACCAACCCGCATATTAATTGTTCCTGGATCAAGACGGATTTCGTTTGTAGCTAAACCAGACATCGGCGGAAGTAAAGCAATTCGGATATTGTCTGCTTCCTCTGGAATAAGCATCCTTTCAGGTTTTTTATCTTCAGACAGACGTAACGGACGGCAGTAAAACGACTCTTCGTTTGCATAATAAAATTCTAAACCACATCTCCAAAATTTGTCCTGAGAAACACCTTCAACAATGATATCAATATAAACATTCTTAGTATCGATTTTCCCATCGATTTGCCTAACATTCCGCACATGTAAATCATGCCAGAGGAGATTGGCATTTGGAACGGGCACCGACACTAAATCTCTACGATTGATAGTAACACCTGGTCGTCTCTCTGGTGTCTTTTTCTCCTTTCTTTTTTCATTCCAGCGCTTGAGCCCAATTTCCCAAAAAGCAAGTGCCTGAAGGGCTGACGTTTTTCCTGAATTGTTTGGCCCGATTAAAACGACAGGATTTCCCAGCTCGATCTCTACATTGCCAAACCTTTTAAAATTCTTTACTATTATTTTTGTTAACATATATCTACCCCTTAAGAAGCTTCAAGTAACTCGGTTAAATAATCGGCATTAAAAACAGATTTATATCTAAAAATGGAAAATCTCCTTATAAAAAGCAAGGAGATTTTCCATTCAACGAAAAAAGCTAACGACTGCTGACTACCCCATCACTTCTCGCTTTTTCTACTCATATCGCAGCGCCACGATCGGATCCAGCCGGGCTGCCCTGGCAGCGGGATAGATGCCGAAGAACAACCCTACCATCGAAGAAAAACCAAGTCCGGCGAAAATGGCCCACACAGGAACCTGCGCGGGAAGGGGCGTGACTGCTCCGATCAACACTCCCAATCCGAGCCCGAACATAATGCCGATGACGCCGCCCACGGCCGAGAGGACGATGGCTTCCACGATGAACTGCCACAATATATCCCGCCTCCTTGCGCCCATGGATTTCCGGATGCCGATCTCGCGCGTCCGCTCCGTTACGGAGACAAGCATGATGTTCATGATCCCGATCCCACCGACCAGGAGTGAAATCATCGCAATCCCCACAGCGGCTGCAAACACGATTCTTGTGAGATTCCGCCATGTATCCATCAAAGAATCTTTCGTCATAATTTCAAAATCGTTGTCCTTGCCCGGAGGCACTTTTCGCTCCACGCGGAGAATACCGATCACTTCATCGATGGTCGCATCAAGCAGTTCGGGGCGAGTTGTCTGAATGGCGATTTGAATGAAGTGACGTTTCCCGAACACATCCTGAAACGTCGTGTACGGGATGACAACCATGTTGTCGTCGCTCTGACCGAAACTACTCCCCTTCTCCTCTAAAACACCCACGACCTCAAATTTATCCGCACTGACCCGAACCCACTCGCCAATGGGATCTTGAAATGGAAACAACGTCTCGACAATATCCTTACCGATGATGCAGACTTTTCTCGAAGAACGGATGTCCATCGACTGTAGAAATCGTCCGCTTTCTACGAACCTCCCGTTGATAGTCTGCCACTCATCGGCTCCGCCCGTTACGTAAACGTCCGCGTTCGTCTTCTCTCCGCCGTATCGGACTGTTTCGCCCCAAGTGTAGAGTTCCGGCGTCACATTCGATACGAGATTCGCCCTTGCTTTGATGGCCTCAGCCTGTTCCACGGTGACATCCTTCCGGTTCCGATACTTCTCCATCGTATGGCCTGTCATGATCGCAGGAAATTTACGTATGTAGAATGTGTTCGTCCCGACCAAAGCGAGTTCTCTTTCCACGATGGCGTTGATTCCCCTAATGATCGTCATCATACTGATGACTGTCATCACACCGATGACGATTCCCAGCGTTGTCAGAATCGAGCGGAGTTTGTTCGTCCTCAGCGCACCCAAAGCCACAAAGATGCTTTCACGGAGTTCCATTCACTTCCCCTCTATTCAATGCTTCCCTTTAAATCCGCTCCCTCCAATTTCGCACCCGTCAAATCTGCATTCTTCAGATTGGCTTCTCTCAAATTCGCTCCCGAAAGATCGGCATTCTTCAAGATAGCACGCTGGAGATGTGCACGGCTCAAATCTGCACCCTTCAGATTCGCTCCCACCATACTCGCTCGTTTCAGCTTGGCATTCACCAGAGCGACTCCCTCTAAATTCGCTCCGTCCAGCTGCGCGCCGAACAGTGAAATTCCGCTCAGGTTAGTCCCCTTCAGGTTGGCTCCCTCAAGATTCGTATCCTGAAGATTCGCTCCTTTCAATTGGGCGCCTTCCATAACAGCATTCTTCAGGTTGGATCCGAAAAGAAACGCATTCTCCAAGTTGGTATTTCGAAGGTCGGCGCCTTCAAAATTCGCATTCTGGAGGTGAGCATTCCGAAGATTAGCTCCGCTGAATAGTCCATTCTTGAGATGGGAATAAGAAAGATCTGCCTGCGAAAGATCCAGACCTGCCAGCGACTCTCCCTTCTCTACTTTTTTAACGATTGCCTCTCGTGTCAATGATTCCATCTCGCCCTCCCAAATTACAGACTATCGATCGCTTGGTCCACAGACGCATACATTTTCAGGACCTTATCCAGCTTGGTCACGTTGATGGGACGATGCACCCGTTCGGAGACATTGGCAAGTTTTAAATCGCCGCCGCTGCTCCTCAGAGTTGTCAGACCCGACATCAGTATACCCAGTCCTGAACTGTTCATCCACTTCACATCAGCCATATCTATGACGACCGAAACGATCCCCTCCTCAATCGACTTGTAGAGTCGATCCTGAAAAACTTTCGATTCCTCCCCTCCCATGAGTTCTCCTTCCAACGTGAGAATCAATATGTCACCCCTTTTTTCCTCTCTCATTTCCATTATATGTACTCCTCTATAGCATTATCAATTAACTTGAAGCACTTGAGTTCACTCTTTACTTTGGCGCGAGTAAGTCAAAACCATCCGCCTGTTTTTCTAAAAAATGGGATGATTTCATCCCGTTATTCGTAATGCAATGCATCGATGGGATTCAACCGGGCGGCTTTGCTCGCAGGATAGATACCGAAAAAGATGCCCACACTGGATGAGAAACCGATGCCCAAGACAATAGACCAAATCGAGATAGTAGCCGGCAACGGAGAAATCGCTGCGATCAATTTCCCAAGCCCGAAACCAAACCCGATGCCGATGAGTCCACCGACCCCACTGATGACCACGGATTCGATGAGGAACTGCCAGAGAAGATTCCGTTTCTTCGCGCCCACCGCTTTCCGTATGCCGATCTCACGAGTTCTCTCCGTCACCGAGACGAGCATGATATTCATAATGCCGATGCCTCCCACCAAAAGTGAAATCGCGCCGACGCCGATCGCTGCAGCATACAGCGCTGATGTGAGACTGTTGTATAAATCCATCAATATATCCATTTGATTGATGGAAAAATCATCCTCCTTATCCGGGGGTACGCGACGCACGCGGCGGAGGATTCCGCGAATCTCGTCCGTGGTTTCTTCCATACGTGTAGGATCCAGAACTTTTACGGCAATCGTGATCCATCGATTTCGGCCGAAGAGCTTGAAAAAAACACCGATGGGAATCCGAACTTCCTGATCCAATGTATGGCCGAAAACACTGCCCTGTTTCTCCAAGACGCCGATTATAGTGAATGTGTGCCCCGCAATCTTAATCCTCTCTTCGACCGGATTCTTACCCTCAAACAACTTGTCTGCCACTTCCCATCCGATGACGCAGACGCGTCTCCTGTTCTCCACATCCATGGCCGATAAATCGCGTCCATATTGAGGAAAAGCACTCCCCGTTTTCTCTTCATTCGTCCCCGTGATGTTCACCCGCTCCAAAGAATTCTTGCCATACCTCACAGTCCTCTGCGTACTCACAGAAGGAGAGACCGCTTTCACAAAGGTCGCTTGTTGCTTGATGGCATTGACTTCCTTCATCGTCAGATTTTTCCGGTTCCTGTACTTTTCCCATCCCTCGCGGTCTACCCAGGAAAACTTCTGGACGTACAGAACATCCGATCCCAGTGCGGATATCTGCTCGCCGAAAGCCTTATCGAGTCCCTTCGTCAACGAATGGATCCCGATGACCGTCGTCACGCCGACGATGATCCCGAGTAGAGTTAGGGAAGCCCGAAGCTTGTGCGCCCTGAGCGCATTGAAAGCGATCTTGACTCCATCCCACAATTCAATCAGTATTCGCATCTTTTACCCAAACCATTCTATTCGTGCGACAGACACTCCTATTTGCTCGTAAAACAGGCATTCTTGCCTGTTGTAAAACAGACATTCCTGTCTGCTTGTAACACAGGCATTCTTGCCTGTGAAAACAGACATTCGTGTCTGTTGTAAAGAAACATCCCCAGCTTACTGCGCTTCATCCCTCTCGACCTTCCCGTCCCGCAAGCGAATAATGCGGTCGGAATGTACGGCGATGTACTCTTCGTGTGTAACCATGATGATCGTATTTCCTTCATCGTGGATGGACTCAAAAATCTCCATGATCTCATCCCCGGTCCGCGTATCCAAATTTCCGGTGGGCTCATCAGCCAGAATGATGGACGGATTATTCACCAAAGCCCTCGCAATCGCCACACGCTGCCTCTGTCCTCCGGAGAGTTCATTCGGACGGTGATGCATTCGGTCCGACAATCCCACTTTTTCGAGAGAGCCCTCCGCCATTTCCTTTCGTTGGGCGGCCGGCGTGCCGTTGTAAATCAGAGGAAGCTCCACATTATGGAGCGCCGTTGCCCGTGGGAGAAGGTTGAACGTCTGGAACACAAAACCGATCTCACGATTCCTGATTTCGGCCAGCTCGTCGTCGTTCATTGTACCCACGCTCGATTTGTTCAGCTTGTATAAACCGGCAGTCGGCGTATCCAGACAGCCCAAAATATTCATCAACGTCGATTTTCCGGAACCCGATGGGCCCATAACCGAAACATACTCGCCCTTGTTAATCTGCAAATCAACTCCCCTGAGGGCATGAACATCCTCCAACCCGACTTGATAGTTTTTTACGATATCTTTCAGATCGATCAACATTGCTTCCACTCCTTTTTAATAGACACCCGTCTTATTCGTTTGCCTCTCGTCCGTATTTCTTGTTCGAATTATCTATTTTTACTTCATTCCCATCCTTCAGCTGTTTCGAAAGCACCCGATAGCTCCCGCTCACAATCTCGTCTCCCTCTTCGAGTCCCTTGAGAATCTGCCACTCCGTGTTGCTCGAGATTCCCGTCTCAACAGCAACCTGATGGGCAATGCCATCCTTCACGACAAAAACAACTCGGATGGATTTTTCCTCATCGGTCTTCCCTTGTGTCTTTTCTTCGGATGCATCCTTTCCTTCAACCTGGATTGAATCTTTCTCTGTTTTGGCAAGCGGATTCCTGACCGTAACACATTGAATGGGTATTTTGAGGATATCCGTCCGTGTCTCAGTCAGTACGTCCACGGTAGCCGACATACCGGGACGCAATCGTTCCGGCCGATCCAGCATCGAAACCTTCACCAAGAAATTCGTGACTTCTTCCTGAGTTCCAGAGCCTTTCGTTGTTCCCGTGTTGGCAATTTCCTTTACCACGCCTCGAAATGTGGAGTCTGGGAACGCATCCATGATGACTTTTGCGGTATGGCCAAAAGACACAGTCACGACATCGTTCTCATCGATCTCAGTCTCAGCCAGCATTTTCGTCAAGTCCGCCACGATCATAATCACATCCAAGGTGAACTGCGATCCCATGGCCATCTCTCCCACTTTCTTATTGAGCAGGCTGACAGTCCCCTCCATCGGTGCATAGATCGTCGTTTTGTCCAAATTGTCCTGGGCCTGTTTCAACGTTGCATCACTCTGGTCCACCTGAGCTTCGGCTTGTTCGTACGTCGATTTGGCGATCTCCAATTCCGCGCTCGAAATCAGATTATCGGCAAACAGCTTCTGTGACCGGTCATACTCGCTTTTTGCTTTCTCGAATCCGGCCACGGCGAACCGGTAATTCGACGCCGTCTGATCGACAGCCGCCCGATAATATTCCTCGTCCAACTGAACGAGAAACTGCCCCTTCTTCACATAGTCACCTTCTTCCACGCCCAGGCGGATGATCTGTCCGCTCACCTTTGCTGAAATCTTCACTTGAACTTCTGGCTGAATCTTCGCCGGGCCCGAAACCGATGAAGTGATGCTTCCGCGAATCACCTTATCTGTCTGAACCGTAACCTTTCCTCCGCCGCTCTTGCGGAGATTTCCGATAACGATGATTAAAAGAACGACGATGACACCAGCGAATATGATAATTTTTTTCCTCTTCGATTTTTCCATTGATCGAATTCTCCCTTATAGGTATTGCGAGTTAAATCTTCATTTTTTTGTCAGAAAAAATGGACCCTGGAATATTCTCATATTTCATGAAAATACGCCTTCAATGCGCCATGACTGATGAATACATTCTCACCACAGATAGTCCATTCCCATACATTAATTTTCGAGTTTTCCCATGGCTTTTTGCAGCCGCGCGATATTATATTTATAAATATAATGTCCCCGAATATAATCACTCTGCGCCGATGCGTACGAAACCTGCGCCACGATCAGTTCAAGCATCGTGCCTGCACCGAGGGTATACCTCTCCTGGTTGAGTCGAAGACCTTCCGTTGCAGCTTCCACAGCATTCTGAGCTACAGCAATCTGTTTCTTGGCCTGCTGGGTTTCGAAATAGGCCTGCTTCACCTCCAAAGCAACGTCTCTCTTGCCCTGTGCCAAGGCCTCCTGCGTCGACTGGTAAGTCAACTTGGCCCTGCTCGTTTGGGCAAATCGGGAGAATCCTCGGAAAACAGGAACGGAAAATTGAAAACCCCAATACCAGCCATAGTCCCTATCGAACATATATTCGATCTGGTTAAAATCCTTGTGACGCCAATTGTAGTAGTAGTAAAAAGATACTGTCGGAAGAAACTGACTCACAGCCATCCCGATTCCTGCTCTGGCAGCGTTCACATTGAACATCCTGCTCATCAAAGACGGATGGTCGGACAGTGCATTCTGCATGGCATCTTCATACGTCACCTCAATCTCCGGCACATCTAAATTATCAACGATCTTAATCTCCTGATCCACATCAAAACCCAGAACGTGGTTTAAAGACGCTTTTGCGATGGAAAGACTGTTCTGTGCTTGAATCAGGGATAATCGATCCGTTTCCACCTGAACCTTGGCCTGGAGCACTTCGGATTTCGGCGCCTTGCCCACCTCAAAAAGGACCTGAGCCCGCTTATACGATTCATCCGATGACCGTAGAATCTCTTCAGCCACACCCAATAATTTTTCAGCCGCCAACAAGTTGTAGTAGCGCTCCTTCACCAAAAGAATCATCGTTTGCTTCGTATCCTCGAAGTTGTACTCAGCACTCTCTTTCATCGAACGACTCTGATTGTAGTTAAAGATACTGTATCCGCCGTCCAAGATTGTCTGATTCACCGAAATATAGGCACTCGAATACCATGAAGCCTGGCTCTCTGTGGTGATTGGAATCGGAAGACCCGTATTCGGATCGATTCGAAACGAAGACCGCGGGCCCTGAAGAGAATGATCGTACCCGATACCCGTCGATACCCGAGGTAAAAAATTCGACATGGCCACCGTCACATCCTTCCCCGCGATCTTGACGGTGAATTCTCCCCGTACGATATTGGGGTTTTGTTTCAGCGCAATCTGTACGCACTCGTCAACCGTAAGCTCTCTCTCCTGTGCTGAAATCATAGAGAATGATACAGCACATATTCCCAACACGATGATGACTTGCCACCTTTTCATAGCCAATCCTTTCTTCTTCATTCCTTATAAATACTCATCCGCCGAATATGCCGCCCAACAGACCACCCAAAGCCACGCTGATCAAGACCCAGATTGCCCAGAGTGAAAGAACGAACATCGCCGATTTTTTCGTCTCAAAACGGTAGATGACTGCCAGCCCGATAATCCAAATGATCAATTCCCAAATCGTGAACAAGTCGAAGTTCGACAAGAATCTGTACAGGATGGGCGTTTTCTGTGACAATTCTGGCGTGGGCAATAGAATGGCCAGACTCGTCACCACGCCGCGACTCGTCCCTTTCGACAGAATGAGGAATGTTTTGAGTATCTGTCCCACAATTCCCACAAGACTGCTCCATGCCATTACCGAGTAGACCTTTTTGAACTTCGTTTCCCCTCCCATCAGCGTATTCCCGCCGAAGAGGAGTATTCCCGCTAAAACAACCCAAAAGACGAGAATACCTACAGGTGTAAGGGCGATTCCGATGTACTTCAACGGACCTTCCATCCGTGACTGCATCGTCTCGATCTGTTCCGTGGGCATATCCCGCGCCTCCATCATGGCTATCCGATCTTTCATCGCGATGTCCATCACCAGAAATTGCATTACGACAGACAAGATGACGACGATGAGAAACGGAACGAGCCACGTCGGTCTTTGGTCGATATTTTTAAAAGTCTCTCGGGGGGATGTAAAAATCCCCGCCACCTTACTAAAAACTCCCATTTCTTTTATCGAATCGGCTTCGGTATTCATGGCACCCTCCTCGTAGTATAATTGAAAGAATTAACAACCTAATATAACGAAGAATAGACCGAAATGTTTCATTATAATTCGAACGCGTCCCGATTTAGCGACACTCGTCTATCATGTCGAATTCTTTTCTGCAGCTTTATCCTTAATCTTCAACAGATAAGTAAAAGCCGCATCGTGCTCGTTTGGAATAAGGCCGTCTAAAATCGCTTCCTCGATCATCTTCTTCAATTTTCCAACCAGCGGACACGGCCCGATGCCGCACGTCTCCATGATCTCATCGCCGCGAACCGGCGACTGAAATGCCCGCATCCTGTCTTTCTCCTCCACCCTCCTCATCCGTTCGGTCACCGCATCGAAGTTGGCCAAATGCTGTCTTGCGCGCTTCGGATTTCCAGACGTGATATCCGCACGGCACAGGAGCATCAGATCGTCCAAATCCTCTCCTGCCTGGACGATCAAGCGGCGGATGGCCGAATCCGTCACCTCCTCTCCGATCAGATGTATGGGCCGCATGTGCAGACGCGTTAACTTCTGGCAATACTGATAAAAATCCCTGGGAAGTTTCAACCGTCTGCATAGGGTCTTCAACATCCGAACGCCCACCAATTCGTGCCCGTGAAAAGTCCAGCCGGTTCCCTCGACGAAACGTTTCACAGAGGGTTTCCCGACGTCGTGAATGAGCGCACAAAACCGGAGCGGGAGTTTTTCACTCAACACAGCCAAGTTGTCCACAACCTTCATCGTGTGCTCAAACACATCTTTGTGATGGTAATCGTCCCGTTGCTCCACACCCACCAGGTCCGCCAGTTCCGGGAAAATGATATCGAGCACGCGCGTTCTCTGAAGAATGCGCAGTCCGATGGAAGGTTTTACATGAGAAAGGATCTTCAGAAATTCGTCGGTGATCCGCTCCTGAGAGACGATTCGGAGCCGCTCTCTCTCCTTCTCCATGGCTTCAAACGTACGAGGTTCGATGCGGAAAACCAACTGACTCGCAAAACGAGCAGCCCGCATAATCCGCAACGGATCGTCGGAGAAAGTCCGATCAGGATCCAGGGGTGTACGGATCACTTTACTTTGGATGTCTTCGCAGCCGCTGAAAGGATCGATGATCTCACCAAAATTCGATTCATTGACGCGCATGGCCAATGTGTTTATCGTAAAATCCCTCCGGGCCAGGTCGGCGCTCAAACCGCTCTCCGTCACCTCCGGTTTTCTGGATTCTTCCCTGTAACTCTCCTTCCGGGCCGTCACAAATTCAAGTTTATAGTCATTCACAAAGAACGAAGCTGTCCCGAATTTTGGAAAGACCACGAATCCTTTCCCTCCCATTCGCTCTTTGGCCTTTTCCGCGATATGGGGTCCTTCACCCACGACTGTAAAATCAATTTCCCGCGTCTTTCTTTTCAAAATACCATCTCGAACGTATCCGCCCACAGCATAAATACGAACGCCCTCTTCATCGCCGATCTTACCCACAACCTTGAGTATTTTGTCGGCTCTGGCTGTTCTCTTTTGAATCATCGTGCACATATATTGAACACAAGAAAAGGAGAAATATTTCTCATATAATTATTTTTTTTAAAATAGATAACTACAGATATCCAATCCATCAAGTTCAACTCCCACCCTCCCCCCGTACAACCTTCCTGTACCAGTCCGCAGTCCTTCGAATAGCCTCATCGATGTCCACCTTCGGCTCGTATCCCAGCAACCGGCGCGCCTTGTCGATGCTGAAATGAAAATCCTTCCTCAGATGGGTGACGAGATACCTTGTGATCGGCGGTCTGGATCGAAGCCGGAAACATCCGTAAATCGATTCGAGCACGACAGCCGCTGCATAGGCCAATTTCGGATTCACCGAAATCCTGGGTTTCGGCACATCGATTGCTTCCGTGAGCTTCCAGAAATAGTCCCTCCACGTCAACTTGATTCCATCCGTAATGACGAAAGCTTCCCCGGCCGCTGCTTCTGTAATCCCTGCCAGGATAATCCCATCCGCCAAATTCTCCACGTACGTAAAAGCACCCAATACCCGGCCGCCGCCCACGGTGGCCATCCTGCCCGCTTCGAGCAATCCGACCATTTTCAGGAGGCTCACCCGGTCGCCGGGGCCGAAGACATCCCCCGGCCTGACAATAACGACATCCATCCTTCCCCGATGATGCGCTTCCATCACGAGAGCCTCGGCCTCTCTTTTCGTCCGGCAGTAGGGGAACCGTGTCGGAAGCTGGGGGGACGACTCATCCATCTCTTCCGCCCCGATGAAGCTGTGCACAGCCACAGTGCTCACAAAGACAAACCGTTTCACTCCTGCTCGGACCGAAGCTTTCAGTATGGTCCGCGTCCCATCTACATTCACGCGATGGAAGCTCTCGTATGTCCCCCAGTCCGTCACCGAAGCGGCTGCATGAATAACGAGTTCTATGGTCTCCGTCGCATCCTTCAAAGAATTCAAGTCGTTCAACGAACCGACGACTTTCTGAATCGGAATCCCTTCGAGAAGCGAAAGATCGCTCGTCTTCCTCACGAGTCCGCGGACTTCGTCACCTCTCTCTACCAATTTCCGACAGAGGGCCGCCCCTACAAAACCGTTGGCTCCTGTGACTAAAACGCGCATCTTGAATCCTTATTCTCAACCTCCCGATTACAGCAGCCTCAGCGTCACAAACACGTCCGTCCCGATGCCGACTGTGGCGTGGAGGAGAAATGGATAAAAGATCGACCGCGTCCGGACCGCCAAATACCCGAACGCGAGCCCGGCTACGATGGCGCCGAAGCTCTCGCTGGCCGGCTTGCCGATATGAACGATAGCCGAGGGGACAGTCTGGATCAGAATGGCTGTGACCGCACCGAACCGTTTCTCTAATCCAAAGAGAATAAACCCCCTGAAGAAGAATTCCCAGCCGATGTAATAAATCAGATAAAATACCTGAACGATGACAAACAATTCTGTGCGTCCCATCGTGCTCCTGGCCAACGGATACTCCCCCTGAATGCCCGAACCCGACGATCCCACGTACGCGGCCCACAGCAAAAACGGCAGTGTAATGGCCATAAATTGAAAACCATACCGCATGTCACCCATCTGGAATCCAAAATCCCGAAGGTTTTTCTTGAACATCTCCTTAATGATAAAATAGGGAACCCAGAACATCAGGAGAAACGCAGTCAGATACTCGTAAATCGTGCTGTAGAAATCCTGATTCCAGCGTCCCTGAAAACCTTTGAAGAGCTGATCAAAATCGGCCTGCTTTCCGTAGTAAACCCATACCGTCAGAATGATGGGAATGACGATTAATATCAAGGAGGATTCAGGGTCCCGCTGCTGAAAAAGGCTTTTAAACGAGAGGGCGTCGCCACCCTCGTTCCTTTCTTTTCCCTTCTCGGATGTGGAATTATTTTTAAACATGGCCTTACCTTTCGTGATGTTCACTCCATCAGGACCAATCCGACCATCGAATACGGATCCTTCTTCCTCTGGATAACTTCAAGCTCCATCCCTGAGCTCGCCATCGTGCTGAACACATCGATGCCCAAAGCCTCCATCGACGGTCTCGCTTTATCCGGATAATTGCAGGGCTCATCAAGATTGCACGCGTCACAAAGACGACACGGCCCACAGCCCATGCCGAACGCACGGGGAAACCCGTCCAAGAACATCTCCCGTTCCAGCCAAAAAACGAGTTCTCTGTGCGCGCGCTCCTTTTTCCGACGTTCCTTCTCACGAACACCGTCAAACGTGAACAGGAACCCTTTCGAGTAGCAGCTGACCACGCACCGCATCTCATCCACGGAGGGAACTCTCGGCGGACAGAGTCTGCCGACGCCGTACACATCACAGCCGAACCGGCATTTCAACCGGACCCAATCGGCAACGACAATATGACATGCATCGATCATCTTGGCCCGATCCGCTCCCCAATCCAAAGTAAGCGCAACGTAATCGTTCTTCACGATGAATCAAAACTCCTATATAAAACAAAAGTCAAAATCAGGGTTTCTGTAAAATCCCTCCCGCTTTCCTATCGGCTCGCATCAGCAGAACAGCGAACACCAGACCGATGATTCCCAGCGAAGCAAACATAACCTGACTCGCTGTGTACGATCCGGTCAGCGTCCTGAGCCACCCGTTCAGCGGATTGAACGACCCGAAACCGATATTCTGAATCGCCGTCATCAGACCGAAAGCCGTTCCCACCCTCTCTTTAGGCACGACGAGTGGAATGGACGGCCAAAGAGCAGCCGGCACCAGGACGAAAGCCGCTCCAAGCGCGATCATCGGAATCACGGGATAAATCCGAGTTATCCCCATCAAAAGGTGCACCGGAATCAGGATGAGCGACCCGAACACCATGAGTGAGGCGCGCTTGCCCACCCTGTCGACAAGACGACCGGCAAAAGGTGCCAGGATCATCGAAGCGAAGATGGCGATGGAAGTAATGCCGCCCGCAGTACTGAACATGTGGATAAAATTGAAGAACACTTTGTAAAAAAATGTTCCGGATTCCGCCGCAATATCCGAGATGCTCCATTTTTCGTTGAAAAACTGAACAGCCAGTGTTTGAAAAGGGAAAACAGCCGAGTAGAACGTCACGCAGAGCGCCGTCACAAACCAGAAAGAAGGCTGAAAATGCTTGATGTCTTTGAAGACGATTTTATCCCCGGACGCGCCGTCCTTCAGGTGAAGGATGCGCTCCCCCCTCCGGTCCATCCCGATGTAGACGAGATTCGCTAAAAACGACAGGACGCAGATCAGCGCCGCGGCCAGGAGGGCATAGTAAGGACCGCCAAAATAATCGCGGATTACTGTGCCCGTATTAAACGCGAACAAGCTCCCGATGCGGCTGACCGTCAGGGCAATTCCGAAGGATAAGGCCAGCTCCTTCCCCTTAAACCATCGGGAAAGAATCGTGCTCTGTGCAACGATGATCGTCTCCGAGCCGGCTCCGAAAATAAATCGTCCGATGTAAAGAAGCAGAATGCTTTTCGAAAATGCTACAATTGTCGCACCCACGACAACGGCCGTTGAAAACAGGATACTCGCTTTCCGCGTGCCGAGTTTGTCCAGTAAGACGCCCCCGAAAAAGACAGCCAATACAGCCGCAATGCTGTACATGGCGTTGATCAGCCCGATACTGCCCTGCTCAACACCCAGGCTGTCCATGATATCCCCTGAGATGGCAGCAATGATGTCGTAGGCAAAGTATGATCCAAGCGTGAGCAGACTGACGAATACCAAAATCGTGAAGCGGTACGGCTTCGTGCTCGGATGAAAACCTGTATGCACTCCCAAATCAGGTACGGTCTCAGTCATCGAAAACCTCCCCATCTATTCCAACGCTAAACGTAAAACTCGAAACCCTCAACTCGAAACTCGTAACTTTAAACCCGCAACTCAGAATCACATCTACATCTCTAAAGCAATTAATTTCCGGGTGAACGACAATCGTCTAATCCCATGATTTGCCTATGACATCCGGCAACTCGTGGAAAAGGAGATGGGCTGCGAAGTCACCCCGGCGAACGATCCTCCAAGCCCGTCATATCATTCCGTATCCGACCGGAGGGATTCTACCGCACGAGCACCATCTTCCGCGTCATCGTCCTGTCATCCATCTCCAGACGATACACGTACACGCCCGAGGGAACCGAACGGCCGTCTCGATCTATCCCCGCCCACCGGACACGATACTGCCCGGGGACCATCCTACCTTCTTTCAGGATGGCGAGTTCTTCTCCTTTCAGGTTGAACACGACCAGTCGGACCCGGGTCGCTTCCACGATCTGGAACGGAATTGTGGTCTCAGGATTGAAGGGATTCGGGAAGTTGACTCCCAATCCAGCCGCGAGAGGCAGAGGCGTCTCGTCATCCTCGGCATCGGATCGCGTACCCACGGCAAACCAGACAGGATACGTGGCGTTCGTGAGATAACCCGCCGCCGTCTGGGGCACACCGTTGATCTTGTCCGTTTCGAGCTGAATTTGTCCGATGCCGTCCACGAATTGCCCGAGTTGGTTCTGAACCGACGAATGGAAAACGATCCTATTGTCCGACGGATTGTATGAGGGATATCCGATCATACCAAAATTATTAGCCATGATGATACCCTCATCGCCGGTTTCTAAGTTCGCCGCGTAGATGGCCGTATTCCCCCATGAATCGAGATAATCGTACGCAAAAACGTAATCGTTTGTCGAGGCGAACACCGGATTGCCCACGCTCACGCCCTGGGGCTGGTACGGAAAAATATTGTAAATCGTCCCGTCGGAGACGCGCATCAGGTTGATCGACCAGTATCCAAGAACGCCCCCGGTAACCGTCGGGCTTTCATGATAGCAATCGTACAGCAGATGATTGTTGTCGAAGTCCCAGTCCATCGCGTCGGCGTACAGCACATCGTACACCGGATCCACGCCGGTCTGCGTGATGGGACTGTAGAGCGGATGAGAAAAACCCGTCACGTTCACGAGATCCAGGAAATAAACCGTCGCATCTTCATAAATAGAGGTGAACGAAACGTACTGTTCGTTGGGCGAGACGGCTACGCTTCGGATCTGCTTTTCGAAGATCGTGTCCGCCGTCAGGTTCATCTCCCCTGTTCCGTCGGAGTTGATGCCGATCAGGTCGTTGTTCCCATCGACGAAGACGATAAAGGACCCATCTTCACTCACTGCGGGCCGGTTTCCTACAACAGTCGCCGTTAACAGATCGATGACGCTGCCGTCTGTGGAACATCGGTATAGGGCGCCGTCGGCGATGCCCTTGACGATGACCCATTCATCCCCTTCCACTTTGGGATAATCCGGCGGCGGCGGCGTGGGATTCCCGTCGAAGATTTCCACGGTGTCGAACGCATTCCTGACAGCCTGTTCCTCAGCGCTGCCGGCTCCGAAAATATCCTGAGCCGCCTGGACACAGGCCACCCGAGCGTCGATGAACTGGGAACTCTGAGTGAGATACACGGTCTGTGCGCGATAGAAAATTCTGCCCATCTTTCCCCGACCCGCCGCCGGATCCGCGTCGCAATTCTGTGCGATGAGTACGGCAGCCCGCGAGACGATGCTGCAGTTGACGTGCACCCCTCCCCAATCTCCCGCCTGCGTATTGGGGAGTGTCCTGAATTCCGACATTGTTGCAGGGAGTTTGTTCTGCACACGGGGACCCGACGGGTCTGCCATGTCGCGCATGGCATCGCCTCCGATGGCCGGCGTGTACGTGTCCTCCGCGATGAGCCAGTCACCGTTGGCGCCTTGATAATGCCACTCGCACAGCGCGCCGAAAATATCGGACATGGCTTCATTCAGCGCACCCGACTGATTCTCGTAGACCAAATTGGACGTGTGCTGGGTGACGCCGTGGGTGTATTCGTGACCGATGACGTCGAAGGCGCCGCAGATGTCGCTGTGCTCGACGCCGTCCCCGTTGCCGAAGCACAGGAAATACCCGTTCCAGAAGGCGTTGTTGTAATCCTGATTCAGGTTGATGATCGAATACACTGTCATGCCCTTGTCATCGATGGAGTTCCGGTTGTGCTTGTCCCGGTAGTAATCGTACACGCGACTCACGCTCGTTTCCATGCTCACGGCGTTGGCCGGCCATGTGTTGGGATCCGCCGATACCATATAATAGAGCATGGCGTTCTGCGCAAGTTCCTGATTCTTGACATCCACGACCATGATCCCTCCCGCCACGATGTCAGGAACGTCGGACTGTGCGTCGTTGAACATCGGTTTAGAGCAATCGACCAGATAGTACTGCGCCCCCTTCTTGTACAGTTGGACCGTCTGCGTCCCTCCAGCCAGGTCGACAGCCGTGCCCGTGGTCGGACCGTCCGTCATCGTGTAGTCGATCTTGTGAACGACGTCTCCCGTCTTCGCATCGATGAAATAATACCAGCGCCATAGATCGAATCGAACGATCACATGCCAGACCAGGACCGGTGTGCCCGACTCTAGGATGTAAATCTTCTTGTCGCATGCATCAATCGTCATGTCCTCCTTACCCGAATCTATCCGAATCCGTCGAACAGCCTCATCCGGAGAAATCCGCTCCGCCAGGTCCGTCAATTCCGTGGGCGTGACGACATACCGTCCATTGAAGCCGCGGATCGTTCCCCACACATCCATATGAACGACGATATCCCGACCCCAGATTTCAAGATCATTGTATACCTGTTGGAGCCGGACATGCGTTTCACCCAATGCGTCCTCCACAACACGGCGGACCCGAAACTCATCACCGGGTGAACGAAGCCCCATGAGGCCCTTCTTCGCATCTAAGTACCGGATCGCCTTAGCCTCCGCCGTAGCCTTGGCCAGCGATCCCTCCCCGGACTCCGACCAGAGACCCGACACGAAAAACGGTAATCCCGTATCGTCGTCGGTCCAGACGCGTTCCGTAACCAAATCGGTCGATGCCCGTCCGACCGTGCTCGATCCTGTCTTATTCAGGACAGTTCCCTGCATCGATTTGCCGTGATCGCTCAACCACTCAGCCAGACGTTCATTCAATTCCTTCAAATCATTCAACTGTATCATTTTGGACAGTCGCTTCTCGGCAAGCGAAACCCTGGACACGTTCTTGAAGTTCACACGCCTTTGAGCTCCCGCGGGAAGAATCCACCCACAGAGAGCGAATATTCCTAAAAGGGAAGCGATTCGCTTCATAATGCACCTCCAACGTTTTGGAGCAAAGAGTGTGTGCGTAGCATCATCCAACTCAACGCTGTCCTTTTTTTACCAGATTAATTAAGTAGTCACGCAACGTCTCTAAATCGTCGGGAACAGCATCGTCGCCTGCGGGCCAGGAGACGACGTTCTTGTCGGTGCCTCGTCGGACCTCGATAGAATAAACCAAGTTTCCTCGCAGTGAATAGTCGATAAGAAAAAAGCCGATCGTATCGACGATGGTCCTCAATGAGACCATATCCTCCTGGGACACCGTCCCGTGCAGTGTCTGCTCAGCCTTCCCGCCGGGGATTCGATGAATTTTATACACATGTCCCGATCCCTCGATGGCATATCCTGCATACGTTCCCGCCGCTCCTCCCAGCTCGCTGAATTCGATACGGAAGGAATCCGTCGATTGACGGTAAGCATCGGGTGCCGCTGATCCTTCTTTCCGACCTGTTCTACCAACGCAGCCGACGACCATTGAGCACAAGGCCACAGTGTAAAGAATGCAATGCTTCATCACGGTCTCCGATTTTCATTCACTGCTTGCTCCAGATTCTCGTATTCAGATTGAGATTTTCCACGATACCCTAAGTCAGCATCAGATCCTCATAGTACTCTCGAATAATCTCGAAACCCAGAAGCGTTCTGAACAGCTCGGGTTCGAACAAATCCTTCCAAAACGGAATGGCCATCGTGATTATTTCAAATCCTGCAGCGCTGACACGCCCAACGGCCCCGCCTGAAGCACCCGAATGGCTTGCACGGCTGCCCACGAAGCGGACAGCGTCGTCAAACAGGGAACATCGTGTGCTATGGCCACGCGCCCGATGTTGTACTCGTCGCTCCGCGACATCTTGCCCAAAGGTGTGTTGATGATAAGCTGTATCTCCCCGTTGATGATCAGGTCCAGGGCATTGGGCCTTCCCTCGACGACTTTCAGGATCGGCTTCGCTGGAATGCCGAATTTCCTCAGCGCCCGATGCGTCCCCTTCGTCGCGAAGATGCCGAATCCCAACTCGTACAATTGTCTCGCAACGGCCACGGCGGACATCTTATCATTGTCGTTCACGCTGATGAACGCATTCCCCCTTTTGGGCAGACCGTGGCCAGCGGCGAACTGCGCTTTTGCAAAAGCGCCCCCGAACGAGCCGTCGATACCCATGACCTCGCCCG
>JBDRSZ010000188.1:0-4416 GCA_043824415.1 bacterium
TGAACAGGTTACGGAAGCCCGTAAAGTCAATGAAAGCGTAATGGACAAATGCCCGGAGAAGTTAAACTATTCATCACAGGAAATCGCAGAAAAGGTGAGAAATGCCTTTTCAAAAGAAAAACTCTGGGAAGAATGTGCCCAAGACTGCTTCTCATGTGGCTCATGCAATATCGTCTGCCCCACATGTTACTGTTTTGATGTCCAGGACAACTGGAATCTAAATCAGGTTTCGGGAATACGGACCCGCTACTGGGATGCCTGTTTGACCGAAGATTTCGCCAAAGTATCCATGGGTGGCGGGGTGACCGAAAATTTCAGAGAAAAGCGGGATGAAAGGTTCAGACACAGAATCATGAGAAAGGCAAGCTATCTCAATGAAAAACTTGGAGGTCCGGCCTGCGTGGGCTGTGGAAGATGTTCCGCCGCATGCACTTCAGACATTGCGGATCCAGTAGATGTAATCACCAAAATAATGGAGGCCTAACATGCGCCATAATAGCTCACACTCAAACAAAAACAATATCTTTCTTCCAAGAGAAACCGAGCTTCTCATGGTTGAACAAACAACGGACCTGGAAAGGCACTTCACCCTCAAAATGAAAGACGGGGGAAGCATGGAATTCGAACCCGGACAGATTCTCGAAGTCTCCCTTTTCGGATACGGCGAAATCCCCATCGGATTCGCAAGTTCACCAACCGGAAAGAATACTTTTGATATCGTGATCCGCTCAGTCGGAAGGGTTTCAAAAGCAATCAACAAACTTGAAAAAGGCCAGTCCCTTTATGTTAGAGGTCCTCTCGGCAGCGGTTTTAATCTTGATAAGCTCAGAGGTCACGACATCCTCATTATTGCAGGGGGCATTGGACTTTGCCCGACAAGAAGTTTGATCCAGTACATTATGGACAGGAAAAATGAGTTCAAGAGATTCATCCTGTTCTACGGGGTCAAAGATCCCAGCCAGCAGTTGTTCCTTGAAGATTTGGCCCATTGGAGAAAATCGGGCGACGTTGAATACCATGAAACGGTCGATAAGGCAGATGCAAACTGGACGGGAAATGTCGGCGTCATTACGACACTTTTCAAGAAGACCCAGATATCTCCGGATACAAGGGCTGTCATCTGTGGCCCGCCGGTCATGTTCAAATTCGTCATCGCAGAACTCGACAAAATAGGTATCCCGAGGTCAAATGTGTATGTGGACCTTGAAAGAAGAATGAAATGCGGCGTAGGAAAATGCGGACACTGCCAAATCAACGACAAGTATGTCTGCACTGACGGTCCCGTCTTCAGCTATGCTGATATAGAACACTTAGAGGAGGCACTGTAATATGGCAAAGGCTAAACTTGCTTTTTTTGATTTTGCATGCTGCGAGGGGTGCCAGGTTGAAATGACCAATTTCGGCGATGCGGCGTTTCTCGAATTGCTTAATCATGTCGAAATAGTAGAATTCCGCGAGGTCATGTCCGAAACAACGAAAGACCCGATAGACATCGCCCTTATCGAGGGGAGCTTCACCAGAGAATCGGACAGGAAGAGACTCGAAGAAATCAGAAACAGGGCAAATATTGTCATAGCGTACGGTGCATGCGCTGCAACCGCCGGTGTGAATGCACTCAAAAACCACACCACGGATTACAAAAAAGATGTGTACGGTAAGGATGCGGATATGCCGCAGCTCGACAGCCAGAAGGCGCTTCCGATTTCATCCGCCATTAAGGTTGACTACTGTGCCTATGGCTGCCCTATGGACAAGTATGAACTTCTCAGAATTGTTTCCCATCTGCTCCATGACAAGGAACCAGTTATCCCAAACTATCCGGTCTGCGTAGAATGCAAAAGGAATGAAACAATCTGTAGATATCAGGAAGGCGACCACTGCATGGGGCAGGTTGCCAGGGCAGGATGTGGAGCGCCATGCCCGGCTGACGGTATACCCTGTGAAGCCTGCAGGGGGTTCGTGGATGAGCCCAACGAAAAGGCCCTGAAAAAGGTTCTTATGGAAAAGGCGAATTTCTCCGAAAAGCGCGCGGAAAGCAAATCCAGAATCTTCACAGCCAATCTAAGGAGTGATGCACAATGAAAAAAGAAATTAACATCAATGTTCACCATTTAACACGTGTCGAAGGACACGGTAATATCGTCGTTAATGTAAAAGACGGCACCATTGAAAAATGTCAGTGGCAGGTTCCGGAGGCGCCGAGATTTATCGAAGCCATGTGCCGAGACCGCCACTATTCGGAAGTTGGACGAATAACGAGCAGAATTTGCGGGATCTGTGCAATCGCACACACCCTTGTGTCTGTTAAAGCAACAGAAAGCGCACTGGGTATTCAGGTCACACCGCAAACCAAGAAGCTCAGAACTCTCTTGAAGCATGCGGAAAACTTCGATTCCCATATTCTCCATGTGTATTTCCTGGTTGCGCCTGACCTTCTTGGCGCCCCATCGGTATTCCCGTTGGTTCCGACGCACACGGCGGTTGTCCAGAGGGCTTTAAAACTGAAGCGGCTCAGCCATGAATGGGGTTCTTTGATTGCCGGCAGAACGACCCATCCGACAACGGTCATTCCCGGAGGATTTTCAAAGCTTCCGACCAAAAAGGAACTAGAGGAACTTAAAGCTAAGATTATTGCGGCGGTTCCTGATCTTCAGGCAACGCTGGAGACGGTAAAAGCCCTGGCCGGAAGCATCCCGGCTTTCGACAGGCCGACAGAATACATTGCTGTCTCTTCCGATGAAGAATACGGTCTGTATGACGGCTTCATTCAATCGGTATTACCCGATGGCAAGAAAGAAAGGTACAACGTTGAGGACTATCGAAAAGTCACCAATGAATACATGGTTCCTGTTTCGACAGCGAAGTACACCAAAAATATACTGGCAAGCTACGCAGCCGGGGCACTGGCAAGATTCAATAACAACTACGACATCCTCCATCCGGAAGCCAAAAAGGTTGCCGAAGAGCTCGGAATCAAACCGATTTGCGTAAATCCTTTCATGAATTCCGTGGCGCAGGTGGTCGAAGTGGTTCATAGCACCTATGAAGGTCTGAGAATCCTCGATGAGCTGATAAAAGAAGGTATCAAAGACGAAGAGCCTGTTAAACCCACGAGATTCTCGAAGGGCGCCAGCGCGGTTGAGGCTCCAAGGGGTATTCTTTTCCATGAATACGCCTACGATGCAGAAGGCATGTGCACAGCTGCGAACTGCATCATCCCGACGAACCAGAACCATGCCAACATTCAGAAGGATTTTGAAGCGCTTGTTCCAAAACTTCTTGCTGAAGGAAAAGATGAAAAGCAAATAGAGTTGGCTCTCGAGATGCTGGTCAGAGCTTACGATCCATGCATTTCTTGCTCAACTCATTATCTGGATGTCAAATTTGCAAAATAGAAAGGTCCTTTAAAAAAGGGGCTCCACTGCGGTCCCCCTATTTTTTAAACTATGCGCTATCTCATCGGTATTGGAAATTACTGGATGCACGATGACAGTATCGGTCTTCGAATCATCGAATATATTGCTGAGAACGATCTCCTTAAAGAATTCGATCAAGTGGAGGCAATTGACCTTTCAGCAAATGTCCTGAATCTTTTTTCATACCTTAACGAAACCACGCAAAAAATCCTCATTGTGGACAGCGCAAAAATGGGGAAATCACCGGGCGAATACGTTTTTTTCTCACCCGATGATGTCGTAACCGAAAAGAAACTGCAAAACTTCAGCACCCATGAAGGAGACATTCTCAAAGTCCTTCAACTTGCAAAAGATACACATTATAAAATTCCGGAAATCAAGTTCATGGGAATCGAACCCGAAGTTATTAAAAGCGATAACGGCCTTTCTGAAATCCTGAAGGTCAAAATCTATGACTATTCCGTGGCCGCATTGAACCGGCTGCTCCAATAATCTAAACAAACCCGTCAAAATGCCGATCCATTGAAAAAGATTTTCCTTCTTTCGTGTTTAGTTGAAGTCCTTGGGTTGAGCAATCCGCAATGCTGATGTATCTTGAGCAAGAAGTAATAGATGTCTCTGAAGCCGTAAGCCATGCGGGACAGCCGTTTAATCTTATTGTTGATGCCTTCGGAAATAGCCGTTGTGATCTTGCAGACAAAATAGTTGGGAATGAAAATGTATTCATTTATCAAATCAAGACAGGAAGAATCCCCAGGCGCTCAAAAGGATAAAACTGAACAACGCCAATACGATCAACATCTGCATGGCCGGCCGGGACGCGTCGGGGCTGAAGTTCTTTTCACCGGCCGAACGGTCAAACAGCGCCATCGGGTTATTGGCCAGCAGGGCAAGCTTGCGCGCCGTATCGATCGTCATCGACTCCACCTTGTTGAAGGCCGCCTCCAAATCTTCCAAGAAAATACGCTGCGCCCATTTCGCGGGTCTTCGGTAAAACCAG
>JBDRSZ010000189.1:0-5769 GCA_043824415.1 bacterium
GAGCGATAATGATTTTCAGTCTGTCGCCCGGCACAATGTCGGTATGAATGATGGCCGGCGTGTTGTCTCCCGTGTTCTTTCGTTCGATAGGATCGCTGACGATAGATTTTCTTAGATACCCTTGCTTATACCCCTGACGCACGCCTTCATTCACAGCCTCAACAAATTCACCGCCCGCGATATGCACGTCTTGTCCCAATTCCACGAAAAAGACAGCGAACCCCGTGTCCTGGCACAGGGGAACTTCCTCCGACCGGGCGATATTCGCATTCTCGATAATCTTGCCCAATACCTCCTTTCCGGTCGGTGATTCCTCTTCTTCCTGACACGCCTCCAAACGCTCGATGACATCTCCGCCTAAAAAATAGTTGGCATCGATGCAGAGTTTCTTCACAACTTCCGTGATCGTACTGACATTCACTTCTCTCATGAGTCGACTCCTCAACCGTCAAAAACCTACTGCTTCTTCACGAATCCTTACGATTCAACGACTGTTATACCAAATTTAGGTTGTACTTACGCCCATGCAACGACTTGTTTGACCAGCTTCTCGATCCCTTTGGCAATGTCCGCAATTCCGGGCCCGAGCATATAAGCCGGCGTCGTGACGATCCGATGCGCTTCATCGACGGCAATCTCATCGACCCGAGTATTCTGGTGCTTCGACCCGAAAAACGCAATATCCGAAGCGGTTCCCGCGTCCGTTCCGATCGTCAAAACCGGATGGATAGCCTTGTCCTTCAACGCAACGGCCACGACCATCGGAGCGATGCACATCGCGCCCAGAGGTTTGCGAGCTTCCACGATTTCGTTGATGACCCGCTTCACATCGGGAAGAATCGTACAATCGCGGCTCTTCACTGCATAATCGATCAGGTTCTTCGCCGCGCCGAAACCTCCGGGAATTATAAGTCCATCCACATCATCCACAGAAAACGAAGCGAGACTGATCACGTTCCCCCTCGAAATCCTCGCCGATTCGACAAGGACATTCCTCTTCTCTTTCATCTCCTGGGACGTCTGGTGGTTCACCACGTGAAGCTGATCCACATCAGGCGCGATACACGCGGCTTCCGCTCCCTCACGATCCAAGAAATAAAGCGTGAGGGTCGCCTCGTGAATCTCGGCGCCGTCAAACACACCGCAGCCTCCCAACAATAGACCGATTCTTTTTGCCATGACAGAACCCCCTTTTACAGTTAAGTGCCTATAAAAGTACAAAAATCAAAGAAATCATGCAAGGAAAAATATCCCTTCGTACTGCGGAATTCATCTTAATCCGTTTTGAAAAAAGCGTCTCAAACTTGAAGGAAACGCTTTTTTTTAAAACAAGAAAATCCTTGAGAATGATCGATAGGTTCGGACACTCTTAATTCAGACCGTTGATATTCAAAGGGCCCAATTGCGAAATCATCTTCGTAAAACTTTGAATCGTTCCCTGAAGCTTAGCAGCTTCTCCTTTATCGATCCATTCCAACTGCAACCGACTCGAATCCACGCCGATTTGCTGAAGCATTGTTTTGAGCAAAGCGATTCTGCCATACGTCTTGTAATTGCCGTCATGTTCACACTTGTCCTTGGGACAGGCTGTAATCAGAACGCCCCAGGCTCCCCTGCGGAACGCTTCCAAGATCAACTCCGGGGATATGCGTCCGGAACACATACTCACCATCAATTTATGATCGAGGTCAGGCTTCTCAAAAGGATTCTGAGACAGTTGCAGCCCCGGATAGGCGGACCAGTTACAAAAGAATACAACGGTTTTCGGATTCATGCGGTGACTCCTTCGAGGAAGCGATCGACTTCTTCCCACAGTTCTCTTTGACTCAACCCAAAGCCTTCTCGGCTGTAGGCCGCTCCCGAAGGGCAGGCGGCGACACAGCAGCCGCAGCTCTGGCACTTAATTTTATCAACGACGATTCTATCGTTTTCCGTATCGTAAGAACGGGCCTCGTGCTTACACGTCGATACGCAAATCCGACAACGGCTGCACAAGTCCTCGTTCGTCTTCGATGTCGTGCCGTCCACATCGAAACCCGCATCCATCAGATCGGCCTTCGCGTCCACAAAGATGTCCGTCACTTCAACCTTGGCTGAACAAGAGGCGTCGCAGCGTTTACACATGTAGCATTCGAACATGCGCTCGGCTATCTCCTCCGAGGGTTCCAAATCCCCCTGGAGCATCCCGTGGAGCATGATGAGTTTTCCTCGCGGCGTATCCGATTCCCATCCTGTAATTTTAAAAATGTGACAATGCTCGAAACAGTATCCGCACCGTATGCACGCGTGCAGTTTGTCCTGCCACTTCTTCGATCGTTTGAATTCCATATTTTACCTTTCTAATCGCTTAGCCTGAATTATTCACCACAGATCAACACGGAATCACACAGATAAAGAGAAAATATTGAATGAAAATGAAACGAATTAATAGGAATCATCTGGAACAACATCATAAATTAATTTAAGCTTGTTTTATCATTTCTGTGTTTTTCTCTGTGTTCATCTGTGGTTCGTGAATGAATCACTTAGTTGATCTGGTATCTGAGCTTCGTCGCCGTGACCCAGTCATCCGGCGCATCCATCAGCTTCCCCGGATTCAGAATATTGTTCGGGTCCAACGCCTTTTTAATGGCACGCATAAACGGGATGGAATCGCGCTTTTCCTTCTTGAACGCCGGGGCTTTGGAAAGCCCGATCCCATGCTCCGCGGAGGTCGTCCCTCCAATCCCGATCACGTAGTCGTACAACTCCTCAACGGCTTTCTTGGCGTTGTACCACTGTTTGCCCTTGCCCGCCTCCATCAGGATCTTCGTGTGCATACAGCCGGAACCGCAATGGCCGTAGGCGGACATGATGACGTTGTTTTTTTTAGCGATTTCGTGGATCTTCTTGGCGGTGTCGGCCATCTTTGAATACGGTACGGCCATGTCATCAGCCAAAGATGTGCTGGCATGCGTATCCAAATACATCGAAAGGGCGGGAAAGAGCTTCTTCCGTCCCGCGAAGAGCTTCGTCCTCTCCGCGGCGTCGTAGCTGGCCTTAATGCCGAATCCGTCGCACTTTTCGCAGATGTCCTTCATCTTCTGGATCTCGTACTCGACGGCTTCCTTCACCATCCCGTCCGCCTCGAACATCAGGATCGCCTCCACGTCCGGGATGCCCAAATTCATTGTCTTGTTCACCGCCGTGATAGCCACGTTGTCCATCAATTCCAAGAGAGAGGGCTGGGCTCCGCTGGCCATAATATCCGCAATCGCCTTCCCAGCGTCCTCGAGTCTGTTGAAATTCGCCACGCCCAGACAGCGAAACTTGGGCAGAGGAACAAACTTCAGAGTGGCCTCGACGATGATGCCCAGCGTACCCTCCGATCCCACAATCAACCGGTCGAGCTGGTATCCGGAAGCCTCGACCCGAGTCTTCGCTCCTACGTTGATCAAATCTCCGTTGGCCATGACGACTTTCATTCCCAGTAGGGAATCCCGAACAGCGCCGTATTTGACCGACCGCGTCCCGCTCGCATTGTTGGCGATCTCGCCCCCTATAGTGGCCACGCGGCTCGACGCCGGAGCGACCGGATAAAAAACGCCGTACGGTTTGAGCGCCTTGTTCAGATCATCGTCCACAACGCCGGTCTCGACCACACAGTACTGATCGGCCAAATTGATCTCGACGATGCGGTTCAACTTCTTCATGTCGAGGACGATGCCCCCGTTAATCGGCACGGCCTGGCCAGACATACCCGATCCCGAACCCCTCGCAGTCACGGGAATTCTTTTCTCATTGGCATACCGTACGACATCCTGCACATGTTTATACGTCATCGGTCGGACGACAGCCCATGCTGGCGCTTCGTGAACCGACGAATCCGAACCATACACATAACAATCCGCAGGATCATCTCTCACATTGTCCTCTCCCACAATACCCTTCAAAAATTTAATGTCCGTTTTATCCATATCCACCCTTTCGTTTCTTCGACTTTCTCACTTTTTATCCGTAGGAAGTATCTTTCCTCTGGCTCTGGCAATGGGTTTCCCTTCTTCGTCAATCATTTCCCCCTCTGCGATCCACAGTTTTCCCCTATCTTCGACAAACCTGCCAATGAGTGTGCACGTTTGTCTTACGCGGAGAGGCTTGATGTACCGAACGTTCAACTCTGCCGTCACTCCGAATCGCCTCATCGAAACATACGACGCCCAAATCATCGCCTCATCCAAAAGAGCTCCGACGATCCCGCCGTGGACGACATCCTCATAGCCCGCATGCGATGGCTCGGCCTGAAAAATAGCTTCCACGCCTTCCGGTGTCGTACAAAAACGGACATGCAGCCCTTTTGGATTCTCCGAACCGCAGACGAAGCAATTCGGGAATTGGGGAAGCTCCGATGTTTGAAGAGGCTTGCTCATGTAACGACCTCAACCCGATAACACCTTCTTCATCGTCGCGCCGATCTCTCCGGGAGAATCAGCGACAGTCACTCCGGCTGCCCGAAGCGCATCGATCTTCTCCTTTGCCGTGCCCTTTCCTCCTGCAATGATGGCACCTGCGTGTCCCATCCGCTTGCCGGGGGGTGCCGTGCGACCCGCAATGAATGCGACAACAGGTTTGTTGAAATGTTTTTTAATATACTCGGCAGCATTCTCTTCATCCGTCCCGCCGATTTCTCCGATGAGGACAACGCCCTCGGTCTGAGGATCCTCCTTGAACAGCTTCAATCCATCGATAAAACGCGTCCCGACAATAGGATCTCCTCCCAGACCGATGCACGTGGTTTGACCTAAGCCGACCTTCGTCAGTTGATCCACGGCCTCATACGTCAGCGTCCCGCTCCGGGAGAGCACGCCGATCTTCCCCGATTCGTGAATAAAGCCCGGCATGATGCCAATCTTGCACTTCCCGGGTGTGATGATGCCGGGGCAGTTGGGACCGATAACGTGAACATTCTTCCCTTCGAGATAGGTCATGGCCTTGACCATATCTAAGGTGGGAATACCCTCGCTGATGCACACGATGACCTTGATGCCCGCATCTGCCGCCTCCATCACGGCGTCGGCTGCAAACGGCGGGGGAACAAAAATGCTGGACGCATCGGCACCCGTCTTTTCGACCGCCTCGGCGACCGTGTTAAAAACCGGTACGCCATCGTGTACCATCCCCCCTTTCCCCGGAGTAACACCGGCCACGACTTTCGTCCCGTACTCAACCATTTGTTTGGAGTGAAACGTTCCTTCACTCCCCGTGATTCCCTGGACCACGACTCTGGTTTTATCATCGACAAGAATACTCATAGATACCTCTGTTGAATAGTGTCCGATTTACGATTCTCCGAATGATTGAACGCCTGTGAACCGTCCGGCTTCCGAGATTAAACCACCCGTGCTGCCGCAACGGCTTTCTTGGCCGCATCGCTCAGGTCATGGGCGACTGTAAATTTCAGTCCGGATTTGCTCAAAATGTCGGCAGCGATGTCCGAATTCGTACCGGCCAGACGAACGACGATGGGAACCTGAATATCCAGACGCTTCGCGGCATCCACAACGCCGGTTGCCACGCGATCACAACGGACAATGCCCCCGAAGATGTTGATCAGGACAGCTTTGACATTCTTATCCGAGAGCAGAATCTTAAAAGCTTGCTCCACACGCTCAGACGAGGCCGCTCCGCCGACGTCCAAGAAATTGGCCGGCATCGAACCGTACAGCTTAATAATGTCCATCGTGGCCATAGCCAAGCCGGCGCCGTTCACCATACAGCCTACGTCACCGTCCA
>JBDRSZ010000190.1:0-8040 GCA_043824415.1 bacterium
TCGATACTTCCAAACTCAATTGGTAGATGTTTTCAAAGAACAAATCAGATTAGTATTTCCTTATATGTTTGCCTTAAAAAAACACAAACGTGGTACGCTACCATTGAAAAAAAGCAACACAATTTTGGTACGCTTCCAAAAAATATGGATCCTGTTGGTGATCACGATGTTTATGGGCTGCCAGAGGACGGGAACGCCAGTAGCGAACATTGGCGAACTGCAAAAACGTATCGGTAAATTGCAGGGTCTTGATAAAGACCTTGAATCCAGGCGGCATGAATTTTTCCTTCTCGTACGGCAGTACAATGCCACACGACCGGAGCCTGAACATTTCGATGTCACTTTATTGGACACTTTAATGGGTACACCGGAACGAGAACTTCTGCACACAATGTTCCGAGACGAGAAAGATATTTCTTACTCCGGAATAGTGAAAGCGATTATCGAGAAGAACCATGAAATAGCAGAACTTCAAGATAAGATGAGCATTCTTGAAGCGCAGCTGCCCAAGCCGTACATAGTCAAGCCCGGAGATATACATTTCAGCGTAGTCATGGCGTATTTAATGAGTGAGCACGGCATATCAAGACGAGAAGCGTTCCAGACGGTGTGGAAGACAGCTTTGGTGGATGAAATACTACCTGGAAATGAAATCTGGCTGCTGTACCGGAATGGTGCTCTCGGGAGTTACGTGACGCAAGGATCGGCAAAGGTCGCTCCGATGACCGTACACGTTCAAGCCAAAAAGAGGTTGATGGAGCGTATTGCACAGGTGGAAAGCCTGAACAATTGATTGTCTGTCCATCGTGACTCCTAAGGCAGAAGACGGGATGGATGCAGGTCCTCCCTATGCAATGGGGGAGGACCTGTACTCTCGTTTATTCAGTTTTCGTTGGATCATTAATGAGTGTATTTTATTAATGGAGGATTGGAAGATGTTAGGGAACATTGGATTAACGGAGTGGCTTGTCATTTTCTTGGTCATTCTTCTAATGTTTGGCGCCAAACGCGTTCCTGAAATTGCTCGGTCGCTGGGGAGGAGCATACGTGAATTTAAAAACGGCGCGAATTCAGTCGTTTCGGAACTGAAAGACAGCATCGAGGAGAAGAAACCGAAATCGTCGTGATTCGGTTCCGGTTGCGTCATCTTATCGTTGCATAAAAAATCGCGTCTATCAGAAACGAGGTGCTTATGAACAATCGTGAAGCGTGGGCCTCTCGTATAGGGCTTATATTGGCCATGGCCGGCAATGCCATCGGTTTGGGGAATTTCCTCCGGTTTCCGGTGAAGGCAGCACAGAACGGCGGAGGCGCGTTCATGATCCCTTATTTTATCGCCTTGATTCTCCTGGGCATTCCGCTGATGTGGGTGGAATGGAGCATCGGGCGTCGCGGGGGTCAATTTGGTTATGGGACATCCGCTGGGGCATTCAGTACGCTGACAAATTCACGGCGCGGATCTCGGATCGCCAATGTACTGGGCGTATTGGGCATTTCCATTCCGATTGCATTCGCTATTTATTATACATATATTGAATCTTGGACGTTGGCGTACAGTTTTTTTTCCGCAACGAATCAATATTCAGGTTTGTTACAATTCGACGCCATGCGGGATTTCCTCGGTGCGTTCCAGGGGAAGACAGCAAATGCTTATTTCGGCGGTCTGGGCGTCGCGCTGGTCTTTTTCGTGATCACACTTTGCCTGAATGTTTACATCCTTTCGCGGGGAATTTCCTCAGGAATTGAAAAACTGGCGAAGATCGCCTTGCCCATGCTGTTCGTGTTTGCCGTCGTTCTTGTGATTCGAGTATGGACGTTGCCTATTCCCGACCCGACCAAGCCGGAGAATACAGTTCTCAACGGATTCGCCTGGCTGTGGAATCCTGATTTCAGCGCCATCGGCAAGGCGAAAACCTGGCTGGCCGCTGCAGGACAGATATTTTTCACGCTCAGCATCGGCACGGGTAGTATCCTCACCTATGCCAGCTACTTGAAAAAAAGGGATGATATTACACTGACCGGTCTTACCACGTCCATGACGAACGAGTTTGCGGAAGTCATTTTAGGCGGCAGCATTGCCATCCCTATCGCGGTCGCTTTCTTCGGCGTCGCCCAGACAGAGGTGATTGCAAAGGGCGGGTCGTTCGATCTTGGTTTTGTCGCCATGCCGATCGTTTTCCAAAAAATGCCGTTTGGCGGATTTTTCGGTATGCTGTGGTTCCTCCTCTTGTTCTTTGCGGGAATTACCTCATCCGTGGCGCTCTGCTCACCGGCGATGGCGTTTTTGCAGGATCAGTTGAGAATGAGCCGCAGGCGAGCCGCCGGTTGCGTGGGTCTTGTCATGCTGCTCTGCGGACTGCCTGTGATTTTTTTCCTGAAACACGGATTTCTGGATGAGATGGATTTCTGGGCGGGAACTTTTGGGCTGGTGATCTTTGCCCTCATCGAGGTCGTCTTGTTTGCCTGGATATTCGGGATACGGCGCGGATGGAAAGAAATTCACGAAGGAGCGGATATTCGAATTCCCGGTGCATTCAAATTCATCATCAAATACATTACACCGGTCTATCTTAGCGGACTGCTGATCTTCTGGGGCATTCAGGACGGCTTTCCAATTTTCACGATGGCCGACCGCAATCCTTCAGACGCTCTGTATCTTTGGGGCGCTCGTGCGATGATGCTGATGTTGACTGTCATCGTGATCTGGCTGATTTCACGAGCTTATAGAAAAGGCACTTTACATGATGATTACATAAAGAATAATGTCTAAGGAAAAGGGAGGAAGAAAGCATGAAAACGGGTTTAACGCCTTCCGGTTGGATCTTTGTCGTCCTCGCATGGGGATCGATTTTTATGGCCACTTCGTTTTGTTTTTGGAGAGTATTGAAGGGGCAGTATAAGAAAGGTACGGAATGACCGGATCAGTAGGACTCCGATAGATACAGATCAATGGAACCGTCAACGATTGTCTTTTTCGTGTTTGGTTTGATTCTGCTGGTTTCCGGTGCGGAAGCGCTGGTGCGCGGCGCCACCCGGTTTGCATCAATGATCGGAATGCCGCCGCTTGTGATCGGTTTGACCGTGGTCGCTTTCGGCACGAGTCTACCTGAAATGGCGGTCAGTGTTCACTCCAGCCTCATCGGGCGAGCCGATATCGCACTGGGGAATGTCGTCGGGAGCAATATTTTCAACGTGCTCTTTATCCTGGGGCTTTCTGCCCTGGTTACCCCGCTCAAAGTCTCTTTCAAACTCGTCAGATTGGATGTACCGATCATGATCGGCGTGTCGGTGCTGACGCTGCTTTTTGCCCTGGGTGGAAAGATCAGCCGATGGGAGGGCGTTCTCTTGTTCATGGGTATTTTCATTTATACGACTTTTTTAGTATATCAGAGCCGCAGGGAAAACAGAACCCTCCAAGATGAGTTTTCGAAGGAATACCGGTATCCGAAGACAAAATCGATCCGGCAGTGGACAGTCAACACGGCGCTCATCCTCTGCGGTTTCGGAATGCTGGTGTTGGGCTCTCGCTGGCTTGTTGAAGGAGCAATGGCGATGGCCAGGGCGCTGGGCATCAGTGAATCGGTGATTGGCTTGACTGTGGTTGCCGCTGGAACGTCCTTGCCGGAGTTGGCGACCTCGGTCATTGCCAGCATTCGTAAGGAAGCGGATATTGCTGTGGGGAATGTGGTCGGCAGCAATATATTCAATATTTTGGGAGTGCTTGGACTGTCCAGTGCCGTATCTTCGGGGGGCATCCCTGTCTCTTCTACCGCATTTGGATTTGACATTCCGATCATGATTGCTGTCGCCGTTGCTTGTCTTCCTATTTTTTTTACCGGTGGGATAATTTCCCGCTGGGAAGGACTGCTGTTCTTGGGTTATTACTTGGCCTATATTCTGTACATGATCCTAGCATCTACTGGTCATGCAGTACTTACTACGTTCAGCACCGTGATGATTCTTTTTGTCATTCCGATCACGATCATCACATTGATGACGATTGCTCTTCGAGCCATTCGCAGGAAATAAGTGTAACACCGAAGATCACCGAAAAGGATGGCTTTAAGAATAGGATACATCGGTGTAATTCGGTGCACTTCAGTGATATTCAGTGTTTTTCATTTTATCGGCCATTCCTTATTGATTTCGATACAGCCTTCCGTGATAATGAAATCCATTATTATTGAACGAACTGCTTCCCTTCCCTGGTTTTTCCTCCGAAATTGTTTGGTTTTTTCACAATCATGTTTTATTTTATAAGGTCGTTCAGTCTCATACAAATTGTATTTTTTTATTTCAAATAAGGAAGGAAACGATGAAAAAATTTCAGAAAGAATCGATGGATGGGAATACTGCCGCAACGCATGTGGCGTATGCGTTCAGCGATGTGGCTGCGATTTATCCGATCACGCCTTCATCAGGAATGGGGGAAATGGCGGATCTGTGGGCGTCCAACGGCCTGAAGAATATTTTCGGTCAGGTCGTCCATGTCATTGAGATGCAGTCCGAAGCGGGCGCTTCGGGCGCTGTACACGGATCGTTGTCCGGCGGCGCTTTCACGACGACTTTTACGGCGTCTCAGGGTCTGATGCTCATGCTTCCCAACATGCACAAGATCGCAGGGGAGATGCTTCCCAGTGTTTTCCATGTTTCGGCGAGGTCGTTGGCGTGTCAGGCACTGTCTATTTTCGGTGATCACTCAGATGTAATGTCCGCCCGGAACACGGGCTGGGCGTTGATGGCGGCAGGTTCGATTCAGGAAATCATGGATCTGGCCGTGGTTTCCCATCTTGCAACGGTCAAATCAAAGATTCCGTTCCTCAACTTCTTTGACGGATTCCGGAGTTCCCATGAGATTCAAAAAATCGAGGTGATTGATTACGACACGATGGCCGGAATGGTGGAAATGAAATACGTGGAAGAGTTCCGCAGCCGTGCTCTGAATCCCGAAAAGCCGGGCGTGAAAGTGGGTGCTCAAAATCCCGATGTGTATTTTCAAGGCAGGGAGGCCGTCAATAAATACTATGACGCGGCCCCGGCGATCGTCCAGGAGTACATGGATCTGTTGACAAAAAAAGTCGGGAGGCAGTACCATCTGTTCGATTACGTGGGCGCGCCCGATGCGGATAAGCTGATCGTTGCGATGGGAAGCGGGTGTGAGGCCATCGACGAGACCGTTAATTATTTAAATGGCCGAGGAACCAAATTGGGATTGATCAAGGTCCGGCTGTATCGACCGTTCTCCGTTGAACATTTTATCAAGATGATTCCCAGTACGGTAAAAAAAATCGCTGTTTTGGATCGAACGAAGGAACCGGGTTCTGTGGGCGAGCCTTTGTATATGGATGTGGTCGCTGCTCTGAAGGAAAAGAAGGATCTGACGATCGTGGGCGGACGGTACGGCCTCTCGTCGAAGGAATTCACTCCGTCGATGATCAAGGCGGTGTACGACCATCTTGACGGGAAGTGCTTCCACGGATTCACGGTCGGCATCGAAGACGATGTGACGGGCACGTCGATTGAAGTGAAGGAACGCATCAACTCTCTGCCCGAGGGTACGGTCAGTTGCAAGTTCTGGGGCCTGGGCGCCGACGGGACGGTGGGTGCGAATAAAAATTCCATCAAGATCATCGGTGACAACACGGATATGTATGCGCAAGGCTATTTTCAGTACGATTCGAAGAAGTCAGGCGGCATCACGCGGAGCCACCTACGGTTCGGGAAGAAGCCGATTCAATCGCCCTATTTGATTCAGCATGCTGACTTCATCGCCTGCCACAATCAGGCGTTCATCGGCCGATACGACATCCTGGAAGGCATCAAGGAAGGAGGCACCTTCCTACTCAATTCGAATTGGTCCAAGGAGGAGGCATTCGAGAGCTTAACGAAAGACATGCAGCAGACGATCATCGATAAGAAGATCAAGTTTTACAATATCAACGCGCTGGAAATCGCAGAGGATGTTGGTCTGGGCGGTCGGATTAATACGGTCATGCAGGCGGCTTTTTTCATCATCTCCAACGTTTTGCCCAGAGATGAGGCCATCAAGCTCATCAAGAAGGCCATCGACAAGACGTACCGCCATCGCGGTAGCGAGATTGTGGAGATGAACTGGAAGGCCGTGGATCGGACAGACGAAGCGCTGCAAGAGATCCCCATTCCGAAAACATTGCCGAACAAACACTTCAAGCCTAAGAAGCTGGTTCCCGACGATGCCAGTGCATTTGTGAAGGACATTATGGAACCCATCATGCGGGATAAGGGTGATGGCATTCCCGTATCGAAGATGCCCTTTGATGGATTTGTACCTTCCGGAACGACAAAATACGAGAAGCGCGGTGTGGCACCCAAGGTTCCTCATTGGATCGCAGAAAACTGCATCCAGTGTAATCAGTGTTCGTTCGTCTGTCCCCATGCTGTTATCCGACCCAAACTCATTGATCGTAATTTTTTAAAGCATACGCCCGATACATTCAAAACATTCAAGGCCATAGGGAAGGACGGCGATGCGTACGATTATAAGCTTCAGGTCTTCATCGAAGACTGCGTGGGCTGCATGGATTGCGTGAATGAGTGCCCGAAAGCGGCGTTAGAGATGAAGCCCATCGAGGAAGAGCGGGCAGCGGGAGAGAACGAGAACGTTGATTTCTTCCTATCTCTCCCAGAGGATGTAACTTCCGATGCGGTCAGGCTCACGACCGTGAAGGGCAGCCAGTTCAAGCAGCCGCTGATGGAGTTCTCGGGCGCGTGTGCGGGCTGCGGCGAGACGCCCTACGTGAAGCTCGTTACTCAGTTCTTCGGCGACCGGATGATTGTCGCCAATGCGACGGGCTGTTCGTCCATCTGGGGCGCGTACTTCCCGTCGATTTCTTACACGATCAACAAGGACGGTCACGGTCCGGCCTGGGCCAACTCGCTGTTCGAGGACAACGCCGAGTATGGTTTTGGCATGCGGCTGGCTGTGGATGCCAATCGGAAGCAGCTCCTGTACAATGTGGATAAAGCTCTGGAAATGGGCATCAACGGCGAGATGAAGGATGCGCTGGGCAAGGCCAGGGACCTGTGGGACAGGGTGGACGAAGAGGCGCAAACCAACGCGAAGAAAATCCAGCAGATACTTCCCAGCGTCCTGAACAAAGCCGACAGCGACGCCAAGAAGGTGCTGGCCCGGATCAAGGAGCTGGAGCATTATTTTGTGGACAAGAGTGTCTGGTGCTTCGGCGGCGACGGCTGGGCCTACGACATCGGGTACGGCGGCCTGGACCACGTGATGGCCTCGGGCCGGAATATAAACGTCCTTGTCTTAGACACCGAAGTCTATTCAAACACAGGAGGCCAGGCTTCCAAGGCCACGCCCCTGGGATCCGTCGCACGGTTCGCCGAGGAGGGTAAGAAGACGATCAAGAAGGATCTGGGCCTGATGATGATGAGCTACGGGTATGTCTACGTCGCTTCGGTGGCCATGGGTGCCAATAAGAATCAACTCATCAAGGCGATCACTGAAGCCGAAGCATACAACGGTCCCTCGATTATCATCGCCTATGCACCGTGCATCAATCACGGATTCGATATGGCGTTTACTCAGCAGGAAGAGAAGAAGGCTGTAGATGCGGGCTACTGGATGCTGTACCGGTACAATCCGGAATTGAAGAAGGAAGGCAAGAATCCGTTCATCCTCGACTCCAAGGAGCCGTCCGTTCCTCTGAAGGAGTTCCTCGAAGGGGAAACCCGGTATACGTCACTCAGACAAACCTTTCCGGATAAAGTGAGCGGATACTGGACGGAGTTTCAGGAAGTTGTCCGAAGACGATACGAGATGTACAAGCGGATGGCTGAAGCGTAGAAAATTCCAGTCTATCGTAGATCAAGATTAGAAAATCCCCCGTACTTTGAAAGTGCGGGGGATTTTACTTTTCATAGGGTTGTTACCGATGCAAATTAATTTTTCACTTCTTCCTTTTCATCCTTATGTCTGTGTTCACACTCATCAAAATGTTCCTTCAACTTGCATTTAAACTTGTCCCGCCACTCGTGGGGATG
>JBDRSZ010000191.1:0-6506 GCA_043824415.1 bacterium
ATTTTTATTGCATTATTCCGTCAATGCACGTATATTGAGGCCGGGAAAAATAATGGAATCTTTATGGATCTCAGACGTTTCGCAGCCATCATTGGTCTATGCCTGTTGCTGCTCGCGCTGTCCTACTTCAGCGGACACTCCCATCCCTGGATAGCGCTCAACGAATGTCTCGAACATCCGGAGGCATACGACGGTCAACTCGTCACGAAGTACGAAGAATCCCTCATCGGATCAATCTATTCGGATGGTTTTCAACTCATCCAGAAACGCGGCCCATCTGTGCGAGTCTACTCAGACACGACCGGTCTTCAAACAGGTAAAAATATCGGCCTCATTGCTGTGTTTCACAAAGAAGGGTATCTCCAGGCCGTCTCCCTCCGCGTCTCAAGAAATCGAAACGCCAAAATCTGGATCTCTGCGTTCCCCGCCCTCCTCGTCGGATTCTTGTGCATACGCCATTTTCGTTTCAACCGTAACGCATTCCAAATAGAATTGAAAGAATATGCCTGATCTCGTTACACATATAGCATTCAGCCATCTCGTCAGACGGCCTTTTGAGATAAAACAAAGCGGAAAATCACACCTTCCTTTCCGTATACTGCTCTACCTCGGGACCATCCTCCCTGACATAACCACACGCTCCCTATACATTGTATTTCCCTCAACCCATGATTGGACATATCCCCTTCACACGCCCGTCGGAGCGCTTGTCCTGTGTGGAATCATCGCCCTTCTTTTTGAATCCTCTCTGCGAAAAAAGGCCTTCGCCAACCTTTCCACAGGCGCCGGCCTTCATTTCGTATTAGACTCTTTCCAGAAACAGTTGATCGGCGGGTATCCCTGGCTATTCCCCTTCTCGTGGAAACCCATCGGGATCGGACTCCTGTGGTCCGACGATATCCTCCAATATTTTCCGGTCTGGATCGCTGTGGTCGTGATCGTGGAGATTGGGATCTTTATCGCCAAAAAAAGACGAACTCATTCGAAAAGTAGATAGCGCACTTTCTTTTCAGTCAATAAAAAACAGTGTGATTGTATCGTAATCACACTGTTTTTTTCTCCCTCCCAAACCCATGGTCCATCACCACCTAATATCTATAAATATGATAGTGTATTTTCCATTAAATGTCAAGCACAAATTTAACATGCTGTATGAATCGGATTTAAACGGGTATCATGCAGAGAAACAGCAAAACACCCTCACCCTTGTTTTTGAAACAGTGCTTCTCCCCGGGCGGCACAAAGATGGCAGTACCCGGGCCAAAAGGCACCTCTTTCCCCTCTCTCCAAACAGCGCCTTCCCCTTCCAGGATAAAAACTTCGTGTTCTGCCGGATGTGTATGAAGCGGTGTCGATCCTCCGGGCTCCACCTCAAACAGTCTCATCGCAAAATTCGAAGCACCGTCCTCCTTGGCGATGAGCCAGCGAACCGTTACGCCTACAGCTTCTTTCGTCTCAACCGGACTCGGTTCCATCTCTTCGTATTGAATGATTTTCATTCCCATCCTCCATATTTTTGGTGGCTCAATAAATCGATCACCTTACGATCGGCACCAGGAAAAGCAAACGCATCCAAGTCATCGTTCTTGATCCATCGATAATCTTCGCATGTGTTTAACTGAATATTCCCATTCGTGAATCGACAGTGAAACACATGCAGTGTAATACGAAAATGGGTATACGCATGCTTCACCGAAACCAAATGCTCACCCACATCCACATCGATTCCCAACTCCTCCCGAAGCTCCCTGCGGAGACAGCCCTCTAAGCTTTCGCCCGCTTCTTTCTTTCCCCCGGGAAATTCCCACAATCCTCCCAACAATCCTTTTTGCGGTCTCAGTGTGATTAAAAAATAGTTGTTTTTCCAAACAATGCCCGCAGTCACATCGTAGTGAGGCACGGATTTCCTTGCCGGCTTAACGGGTAACTTCTCCTGGATCGATAACCGTTTCGCTTCGCAGATCCTGCAGATAGGACAATCCAAACACAGGGGACGTTTCGGCTTGCAAACCAAAGCGCCCAACTCCATCATACCTTGGTTGAAATCCCTGATCCTATTTTCAGGAAGCAGCGCCTCGGCCAGCGACCATAATGTTTTCTGCGTATTCGACTTGCCCACATTCTCCGTTACGTGGAAAACCCGTGTCAGCACGCGGATGATGTTTCCATCCAAGACTGGAACCGGTTTTCCGAATGCGATGCTGAGAACAGCTCCGGCCGTATAACGCCCCACGCCCGGAAGGGACATGAGCGCATCTAAATCATCAGGTATAATTCCGCCGAACCGGCGGACAATCTCGCCGGCTGCCCTGTGCAGGTTCCGCGCACGGCTGTAGTAACCCAATCCCTCCCAAACCTTCATTACATCGCCTATATCCGCATCCGCCAAATCCTGTATTGTCGGAAACCGGCTGATAAACCGTCTGTAGTAGTCAGAAACCGTGTTCACTTGAGTCTGCTGAAGCATCACCTCAGAAATCCAAATTCTGTACGCATCATCGGTCTCCCTCCAGTCCATCTCTCTCCGATGTTTCCCGTACCAGGCCAGCAGCTTCCTGGAGAATTTGCGTTTCAATCCGGTGTCGAGTCGCATCCTACCTTACAAATCAGTATATGAATCACATTATAAAATACAGAATGAATGATTGAAAATCAAGACTGCGATTCAATAAAAAAGCCGTTGAGATCATCAACGGCTATTGGGGGAAGAGGAAAGGAATTTTTGTCGTTCACTCCATCATTAAGCAAATGCCTTGCCAAAAGAAACAGCGGGAACGGTTAATGAGAGAACCCATTGAATTCTTGAAGGATGAGAGATGTACAAGTATGTCGACTAATTCAAAATGTTTTACGATAATGGATGTTTTTGCCCACGTATCCAGGCAGAAATTTCCTCCCCGTTCTCATGCCTCCGAAAGACTCTTCTCAGTCCAGATCTGGACCAAGCTCACAAGCATCTCCACTGTCTTGACCATCGCTCTGACTGGTATCCATTCCAACGTGCTGTGCGGATTCATCCCGCCTGTAAAAAGATTGGGAGTCAGAAGACCCAGCTCGCAGAGCTTGGCGCCGTCCGTTCCTCCTCGGATAGACTTGAGACAGGGTTCCCTGCCCGCGCGGCGGACAGCCTCCATCGCATACGCGACGACTCTAAAATCCTTCTCCAAATGAAGACGCATATTCCCGTACGATTCCTTAACCTCTGCATGTATCTTCGCTCTCGGATATTTTTTCTCCATCTCTCTCTGTATCTGCCCGATCCGACGCGCCTTCTCGAGCATGCCTTTCTTCTCAAAATCTCGGAGAAGAACCTTCAGTATCATCCGATGGCTTACGCCCTCCATCACGTACGGATGAAAAAAACCCTCCCGCTTTTCCGTCGCCTCCGGGCTTGGATCGTTTTCCATCTCTTTCAGGATGTCTGCGGCGATTCGCACCGCGTTGACCAGCTTCCCCTTCGCGTAGCCAGGATGAACATGGACGCCCGTAATTGTGAAAACCGCCACCGCTGCGTTGAAGCATTCATTCTCCACCTCTCCCCATATTCCGCCATCCACGGTATAGGCGAAGTCTGCTCCGAATTTTTTCACATCGAAATATTTCGTTCCCATCCCCACTTCCTCGTCAGGCGTGAACCCGATGCGCAACGCACCGTGTTTGATCTCAGGGTGCTCTTCCAAGAAAGCGATCATCGTCATGATTTCGGCGATGCCCGCCTTGTCGTCCGCGCCCAACAGTGTCGTACCGTCGGAAGTGACAACATCATCCCCGATGAATGCCGTCAAGGCCGGATTCTCATCCACCCGGATCACCTGAGAGGGATCGCCCGTAAGGACGATGTCTCTGCCGCGATAACCTCGATGCAGAACAGGTTTCACATTCTTCCCGGATACTTCCGGCGATGTATCCACGTGAGCAAGAAAACCGATGACAGGGATACGGGAGGCTTTCTCCTTCGGCAGATTGCTCGGAACCGTAGCCGTCACATACCCGTACCTGTCCATCCCTGCATCATCAAGACCGAAATCCTTCAGCTCCTTGACCAAAAGCTTGGACAGATCCATTTGCTTCTCCGTACTCGGATACACCTCCTCCACGTCCTCCTGCGACTGCGTATCGATCTTCACGTATCGGAAAAATCGATTCAGCAATTCCTGACGCATCCTCTACCTTTCATCCTCTCGCCCACATTTTGATCCGCGTGAATCCGTACACATCTGCGGTCATCCGTGTTCTATCATCTTTCATCTATCCCTGGCAGACAACTCATTCCCTGTGCCTTGGCGTCCTTCTCCATCAGAATCCGAAGATCCGCTGTCATATCTTCGGACAGAGGTTGAACTTCATGAGATTTCAAAATCTTTTTCACTTCTTCTTTCGACCGTTCCCAAGTATTTTTCCTTCCGTGCGACGCCCACACATCGTACGTATTCCGATCTATGACAGGACCTACATTATACAACTCCTCCTTGAACCATCGCACCGTCTCCGCCGAACCCATAAAATGATCGCCGTCGTAAATCTCACCGTACAAGTCTCCACTCAACTGCTCCCCCCTCGCCTCAACACCCCGCACGAGCCGGAGCGCCATACCGCAGATTTCGTTGTCCATGACCAGTTTCTCAAGACTCTGACAGCTCTCAAAATTCAACATGCCGGGACCTGAGATCACATTCACTCCGGCCAGTGCCGCCATCAAAGCTCCCATGCCAGTTTCCAGACCGGCCTGCCCATCCATGACCTTGGCGTCGGAAAGGCCCATGTAGGCGTGTGTCGGAAGTCCGAGGTGCTTCCCGATCTGAGCATAAGAGGCGTCGATCATCATCGTCTCCACAGCGCCCATGGGCGTCGTCCCTTTCCGCATGTCGAATGCAGCCGGAGATCCGCCGAAGATGATGGGAGCGCCTGCATTCGCCAACTGGTGAATGACGATTCCGCTCAAGTTTTCCGCAGTCAGCTGAACCAAAGCGCCTGCCAGCGTCACAGGAGCAGTCGCGCCCGTCAGTGGCATAGACACGAGCTCCGCAGGAATGCCCGCCCTTGCCGCATCGATCAGATTCTGACACGTCAGGTTGCTCCACTTGAGCGGCGGCGAAGGACAACAGTCGAAGATGGCCAGCGGCTTTTCCCTAAGCTTCGTCTCACTTCCCCGCACCGCGACGAGCATCTCTTTCATAATCTCAAAACTCTCCACAGCGAAAGTGCCCGTAACGACGGGTTTCGAACAGTGCAGCAGAGCGATGTACAGCCGATACCTGTCCTGTATACTTTTGGGTACATCCATCGAGATGAGGCCGGTGCTCTGTGCAGCCAAGTTGTTGAGCGCATCCGTCAGCACGGCAAGACGGACGAGATCCCTCGTCTTTGGCTCCCTCTCCAAACCTGTATCCGCATCTAAAATCGTCAGCGCCGCAGAGCCAGGATCGAAGTAAATCCGGTCGCCCTCCAATGTCATCGCCAAAGTACCGGTTCTATCATACATTCGAATCGATGAGGGAACAGTCTTCAGACAATCCTGCACGATGCTTTCTTTGATAGTTATCGTCCGTCCTTTACGATCACAGTCTGCGTCCTGAAGAAGCCGAACAGCCTCTTCATTCTCGACGAGCACGCCGGTTTTCATAAGCACGTCCAGCGCTTCAGACAGAATCTGCTCGATGAATGGTTTCGAAAGCATTTCCAACTTGGGGCGTCTTGCTTCTAACACCTTGACCTCCTTTTGTAGTAACTCATCCTCCCGGAGGTTGATAACCTCCGGGAGGATATTTGAGGCTATTCATCCAGTAGAAAGGGTTTAATTGGTTTTAATTCTTGTTCTTCTTTTAACTCAAGGACAAATTTTGCATATTCACGAGGAGAGAGAAAATACGTGGATATAATATCCCTGTTCCTTCTGCCAAATATCCAGTCTTTATAATCAGAAAATTCCCAGTCCTCAGGATTTCCTACCATTCCGCTTTTAACAGGATTCAAGTGAATATATCTGCAAAGATGTAGAATATATTCGTCCCTATCGATGTGAACGTGACGGAAGCGTCCTTCAAACAACGTCCCGCTTCGGTCCATCTGCCTGTTCACGGCTTGAACATAGGCATTGAAGACAACACCCATATATTTCGCGATAGATTCATCGCTCTCCTGCTTTAAAATCAAATGATAATGATTAGGCATCAAACAGTAGACTACAATCCGAATGGAATAGGATGTGGCATATTTATTCAAAAGATCAATGCAGTAAAAATAATTGCCTCTATTGAAAAAAATATTGCTCCTATTCACTCCCCGATTGTAGATATGATAAAAATGATCCTTTTGAAAAATGTCTTTCCTTCTTGGCAATTGGATTCCTTTTTTTATTTACCCTCCCGGACGTTTAAAAAACTTCCGTGAGGTTAGTTAGGTTAAAACGTCATTTTATGCTTGCTATTTTTTCGATATTCTCATCCATCCGGGTCAGCCGCTTGGCCATATCGTTCATACGCCATTCCAATGAAGAGAGCATCCAG
>JBDRSZ010000192.1:0-9147 GCA_043824415.1 bacterium
CGAAGAGGATTTCTGAACTCATCGATTGGGGTGTAGGATCGGTTGGATCATTTGTAAGCGATCTCCCCACATCGTTGTGATTTAAATACCCCAAATTCCCGTGAATCGACCAGCCTTCTTCCGGAAATATCTGATTACTGAAATACGACACCATCCCCTTGAGGCCGACTTCGACAGCTCCAGCAGAGTAGGGTTCGTAAATGATGTTGTGCTGTTCGGCCGTAGGTATGCGTGTATAAAGCATTCCCCCGAATAAAAAAGGACTCTCAAGCTCTCCGAAAGAACCGAGTTTAATACTCATGAAAATATCATCGGGAAAGTTGGCCTGTCCGTCTAAAATATTTCCACCACCGCTGTTCGTATCCTGGTAGAATATGGGCGACAATCCCAATTCGAGATGATTGCTCATGCCGTAATTGAAGGATGTAAATCCTTGCACATTCCAGAGTGTATAAGCCTTTTGGCTTCCTCCGAAGCTGGCAATCTTCCCGAAAAATCGCGTGCCGCCGTAGAACTCTAAATATCCTTTTGGAATCACACGCGCAGAATGCACATAGATGAGCCCTCTTCCTCCGTGTCTCGTCCCCCCGAAAACATGACCGTTGGCGATCACTAAAACGACGATGAAAACAGAAAAAATCCGGCGCATCAGCATCCTCCCGTAATCAAGGATCATACAGTTTTTCCCTTTTCCGCAACCAGATAGTTTGCCCTGAAAAGAGATTCAAACGTCCCGGCGTCCGTCCACCAGCCCTCCAATATATCGAATGTCATCTCGTTCCTTCAGATATAAGCATTATTCACATCCGTAATTTCCAGCTCACCTCTGTCCGAAGGTTTTAATCCCTTGATAATCTCAAACACACGCGAATCGTACATGTAGATGCCCGTGACAGCATAACGGGATTTCGGTTTTTTAGGCTTTTCTTCGATGCCGATGACATTTCCGTCCCGGATCTCCGCCACGCCAAAACGCTCGGGATCGCTTACTTCTTTTAATAGGATTTTTGCACCCTTGCCCTGTTTCTTGTAATGCTTTACCGCACCGACAATATCACCCTCAATGATATTGTCTCCCAGTATCACGACGATTGAATCCGAATCTGCAAAGTGTTGAGCCAAATCCAACGCTTCTGCGATTCCCCCCTCTCCTTCCTGATATGTGTAATGGAGATGCTTGAGTCCGAACTCCCTCCCATTTCCCAAAAGCTTCAAGAACTCTCCCGCATTGTTGCCTCCCGTAACGATGAGAATCTCCTCGATTCCAGCCCTCACGAGTGTTTCAATCGGGTAGTAGATCATGGGTTTATCGTAAATCGGGAGCAAATGCTTGTTCGTGACCTTCGTCAAGGGAAGCAGCCGCGTTCCCAAACCACCTGCTAAAACGACACCTTTCAATGAACCCGCTCCATATTATCTATCAATTTATTAAACCTTTTATCACGTATAGAACTTGAATTTTGAGTCAAGTTTTAATAACACAATATTTTGTTCAACGATGACTTGTGCGTTTATCCGCCTTTGGAGGGCCGAAGGCGCATTAACGATTCCGATAAGATTCTGCCAACGAAATCAGATAATAAATATTCACAAGGAATGTTAAGCTTGAAATAAAGCCTAAAAACTTACTGATCCAATTGAACGTCGATCCTTTGACGATGATAGTGTCCTCAGGTTTCAGTGAAGGGATGAGTCGCTCATCCGCTGTGTTGAGAAATTTTTTAACATCTACTTTAATGACTGCGTTCCCCAATTTGGGATCGCTCCGGACGATCCGAACATTGCTGATTTTGGCGCCCTCTGAGGGACCCCCTGCAAACGAGAGGAGAGAAATCAGGTCCGTATTGTTAGGTACCATATACTGGCCGGGATTCTTCACGAACCCCCAGATGTTCACGGGGATTAAAAGCTCATCCTCCATTCCCAAATAATACTGTGAAGCGCGGTTTCTTAACTGGGAGCGAGCACTTTCCTGTGCTTGCAAAGGAGATTCCAGTATTATACAGATGCAACCGATGAATGCAACGAAAACCAGAAAAAACGATTTTCTCATCCTTCACCTCACTGCGATTTTAAAGCGATCCATTCACTCTCCGACCCGCTGCAATCTTCTGAGCCTACAACATCAACCCGCCATTGATAATCGATGTCAGCTCCAAGGGAATCGATATGTGCTGTTCCGTCGTGATTGAATTGGACCGTCTCTCGATCTCCACTATAACTCGACGGTATCAACGAGAGCCAAACGACTTGCTTCGTCGCACTCTCCATCAGGCGAATCACATAAAACGCTTTCTGCGGTGTATTTGGATCGTGCCAGCTGAAGACAGGTTTCGCAATTGTTGTCACCCCGACCGGCAATAAACCCGTTGATTTTCGAATAAGTTTGTAGTTCAAAGTATCCGAGGGTTCGCTTCGGATACCTTCATCATTCACGGCCAGCAGATAATAATAATGCCGTGTATCGAGAGTGACTCGATAATCTAAATAAGTGCTATCGGGAACCTGGACACGAGCAATCTGAGTATAGACGGCATCTTTTCTCGAACCCCGGTAGATTTCATATTCCGTGACATTCTCTTCACCGCTGGGAATCCATGCAATCAGAATAGCGTCTCCCTCCGGCACTGCATCCATTCCCCTCTCATATCGACAAGTATCCGATATGCTCGGAATCAGAACAACGCGAACGGGTTCTCCGACCACAGAGTCCAATATTTTTGTGCATTTAAAGATAGCAAATATCACGACGAATAGCAAGAAAAAAGAAAGACGCAACCGCATGGCGATTCCCCTCTGACTACAATGAAATTGAACAACTTATCCGATGTAAAGAATCCAATTCGTGAGACAGATACGCATAATCGACCCGAAAAACCCAGAAACGAAATCCTACGCCTCCTGTAAATTTCCCCCCGTCCAAACCAAATCTTAGATTGAAGACATCAAAACCCGTAAACTCAGCGCCCCAGCGATTCCGTCCTCTCCACCGTGAATCCCTGTCGTAGGACAAACATAAAAAATTCCCGTTTGCAGATAGAGGTTGTCTGTATGAGACGCCCCATTTGACATTCATAGGAACAGAATCCTGATGCTTGGTATTCCAGCTCAACTTCGTGCCCGTTACATCCTGAAGATGAATCCCCCAGGATAGAATTCCCAGCTTGGTATTCTCCCAAAATTCATCAAAATGAAGACGAATCATCCCACCTACATCCAAGCCCAGCCCGGAGGCCTCGCCCTCTCCCAAAGACTGACGAATCCACTTTAAATTAATTCCAATGGGGATGTCTATACCTACCTGATGGTATTCCCATCCCAAATCCATTTGCCAATGATTGAGCATTGCAAACGTAAAAAAGATGGCATCCTCCGTATCTGTGATATATCCCTCCGGCTCGCCCGACGGTCTCAGCGACATATCGTGCAGACGATCCCAGTAGGAGGTTCCTAAGAGTCTTGAATAGACCGGAATCTCGTCGACGGCCAAACGTATCCAGTTGACCGCGAGGACTGCATTCCCTGGCAACGGCTGGGCATACCCAACAAAGTGGTAATTCGCCAGCGGATTCTTAAAGGATCCGAATTGAGGTCCGTACATTCCTGAAATTTGAGGTCTTTTTATAAAAGCCAATCCAGCCGGATTCCAATAAAACGCTGAACCGTCGCCGCCCACACTGCAAAAGGCGCCCCCCATGCCCAAAGCTCTGGCCCCGACACCGATCTCCAAAAATGAAGCGCCATAATCCTGCCCGAACAAAGGGCGGGCTTGGAAGGTCAGTAAAAAACAAAGGCCCAAATGAATAAGTGCGTTAAAACGCGATCTCTCTGTTCCGCTCAATCCATTCTCCCTACCTTAGCCTCGCGATTTTACCCGTGACCTCTCTCATCTTTCGATTTCCTTCAGCTTTCAATCTGAAGAAGTATACGCCGTTCGCGACTTCCTCCCCCCACGCATCCCTGCCGTCCCATACGACTTCGTGATAATCGGCGCCCCCCATGTCTGGATCTTCAATGGTGCGAATCAACCTCCCCGCAACCGTGTAAATCTTCAAGGAGATTCGCTCGGCAGCATCCGTGAGAACATAGACGAACACCGTTTCGCGTCGAAACGGATTCGGATGATTGCCTAAATATTGAATCTCGAACTGTGTCTCTACCTTGAATCGAATCCTCTCCGTCTGACGAACATTCCCGTGCACATCTCCTGCCGCAATAAAAATCGTATGCTCTCCCGATTGCAGCGAAGGTCTGAAAGAAACGGCCACATTCGTCGGATCATCGATAGAATCCGGGACGCTGACGGAATTCGATTCCTGTAAAACATCATCCAAGGTGATCATGATCTTTCCGGGACGCACATCCACTCCCGAAGCGTCCTGAACAACCACAGTCAGACGGGGATTCTTGGGAACATAGCTGTCCATCGCGAACGGTTGATTCTCCGCCTGTACCTCGATCCACGGCGGTTCGACATCGGAAGCGCTTTGCATACTGAAAAAGCCGAGTCGATCCGTTCTAACGGCTACGACTGAATCGAAACGCGTAAAAGGACACAAAACCCATCTGCGGATCGATCCCTCCCAGCGATAAGGTTTGTGGATCTGAACCGTATCTTGCGAATCGACAGTGAATAAAAGCACCGCCTCTTTTGAAAGAACGAATTCTTCGGGCAGTCCTACGAAAGAGAGCCGAAACATCTCTTCCACGGATTGCCATTCCATCGAAGGATGGGTGCCATTCGAATTCCCACCCGCTTCAATCAAAAGCACCCCTGCCTGAGGAACGGCTCCTGGCGGAATCGCGCAACGCACCTTGCCGGGCATTCCCACCGTGTCTGAGCCCGCGGAACAAAGCGTGCCTCTTTCCGGAGTGACGTTAAATCGATTGACTTCGACATCGGTTCGAAAGCTGTTGTTCGATTCATTGCTTTCCGAGACGATCGAGTCCGGGTCTGCTATAACCATGAATGCCACCAATCCCCCGAAATGCGAAAAAGGAACTGAGGCCGTGGCTTCTCCGTATCCTGTTGCCGATACAGTATCCGCTCCGATGAAAACACCCGGCGGAGACTCAAACCGAATCGGAACTCCGTCCGTCTCTTCAGCCCCGAAATTCCGGATCGTCGCCTCGACGACAACGCAGTCCATCCCTCCCAATGCGAGCGCCGTGATCCTGATGTCGGGCAGTGTCGGCAACGTAATAATCATTCGATCACTTTCCGACGAAGCGCCTGCATCATTCTCAGCGATAAAGGAGAATTCCAGCGTCGTCCCCGGGGGAAAAGGACCTACGGCCCGAGCCGTCCTATACTGGCATGATTCATTCAGAGATATCATCTGTAACGTATCCTGATACGGCGCTATGAACTTACACCAGACTCTATTCAAGCCGTCCGGATCCTCCGCGACAACAGTAAAACGGATGCTGTCCCTCCAGGACGGACGAGGCGGTATCGTCTGAAGCGAATCAAAAAACGATTGTCCGATCTGAAATGGAACGAATCCGTGTGCTTCGTATCCCGATTCGGCATTCCAGGCGTAAGCCCTGACGCCGCCCTCAGAATCCTGAAAATCCTGCGGAACAGGTATTGTCGTATTCCATCGGTTTTGTAAAAAGTCGAACACGTAGCTTCCTTTTTCGGACCGATCCCGGCCCGCGACTTCCAACAGAACAGTGGACTTTTCCGTTTCTATAATTCCATTCACGCCAATCATATCGTTCATCCTCAAAGCCCGTTTATCCAAAGATAGAGAAACAGCGTTCGTCGGAAAAGCCAGTCGTACCGCAGGATCACCCAGCAGCGTGTACTGATGGACTTCAGATAGGGCAAGGTCTCCGCCGTACATCGAAAGATATGCTGTCTTGGCCCGCATCAGCATTTCGCCCCATGTCAAATCGGGCTGTTCTTGCATGATACGAAACAACTCCTGGATGAGATAGTAATCATTCCACACCCACCCGACGCCCGTAGCCCCCCAGAATGCAACGGCTCCATTTTCCTCCGCACAAACCAACGCTTCGCCTAGGCACTTACCCGTAAAATCAGCCGTAAAGCATGTCATGCTTGTAATCACTGGCAATTTATTCCGATTCTCGATCAGCTCCGCGCTCTCCAAATCCAGCAGTCGATCATCCGCCCAGATGGCCCCTCCCCCATGTCCTCGAAAATTCATGAACGCAACACCCTCTTCGAAATATCGAAGCAGATCCTCAGAACCGCCCACATACGGATCGGCAGCGCTTCCGGAAGTATACAGGCGCTCAGGATGAAGACTCGGAGCGAATACCTCTTTGATCAGCGACTCGGACTGTATCCCAAAAGTCCCACCCTTTGAACCTGCTCCGATGAGAAGATACCTGTTTCTCCACGGTCCTACTGGACTCTGTTCATAACTGCAAATTTTATCCACGACGGCTCGTAGTTCTCTCCGGGTCCGAACGGGCAGCCTGCCGATGGCGATATCGGGCACATCATCCTCCCCATCGATGAGCGTGTACCAGTGATCCGAAGCGGAAGCGCCGAGCTTCACGGTCTGGTACAGCGGGACCGGGATGAGATTCCCGTTCCGAGCAGACGCTCTGTTGTTAATGACACCGTCACCCACAAGAAGAACGAATCGGGGCGAAGGCGACCAATTGAGACGCGCATACCGGAGAAAATTCCGGATACCCTCTGGATTGGGTATGCCATGATAAAACTCATCGTATATGTAATCCAATAGAACGACTTCTACTTTAAGGCCCTGACTTTCCCTCAAGTCGATGAGATTTTTTAAACTTCTCTCTCCTAAAGAATCCGAAGGCACGATGAAGATATAATCCGCACCTTTTCCATCTCCGTGCAGAGTGGATTCTTCGACGAACAACACCGTATCAGGAACAGATTTTCGCCCTTGTGCAACAGCGATATATTCGGTGTTCTCATCCACGACGTAATCTTGAAAGTACACTGCATACGAGGTTCGATCCAGCGAGTCCTTCTCAGCCCTGACATCGCATCCGTAGATGCGGCTGACTCCTCTCTTGTAAACATCGATTGCCTTTTCAGAAAATCCATCGATCCGGAAGCGGCTCACCTTACCTACGCTGTACTCCGGAGCTCGAAACCGTAAATAATCATCCTGGACGCGATACAATCTTGGATACGTGATCTCGAACCAGTCCAAAAAAAGTTGAGACAACTCGGCATCCGCAGATTTATTGACGACTGTGAGTATGTTTTCCTTTTCATTCAAATAGGTCGGACTGAATCCTTCGCTCTCCACAAAAATTCCTTCATACCCGTTCCAGGACCCCGATGCAATCAGCCGATTGTTCAGATAGATTTCAACGGATTGATCCTGTGAATTCGAGGATTGTCCCCTCAGCCTGGCTCGGAGCGTCACAAGCTGCACGGAATATGCGTCAGGATCAACAACATTGAACAGAAAATCACGCATCTCGCCGCCGATGATTGCCCCAGAATAAAACCAATGGTCTTCCGCATCAACATTCGTGGCATACGGGAGTCGATTGAAATGATTATCTTTTTCGAAGTGTTCTGTAAACAGATACGAGCGGGATGCGTCCATAAACTGTACATTTCTGCCCGTCTCTCCGGCTTCTTCCTGCCCCAACCGTAATCCATCCTTTTCTCCGACTTCAAGCCAGTACACATTCTTCGTCGCGTAGATGTCCAGACGCTTTTCATTAGGGATTTGCGTATCCCACAGCGGCTCGCCGTAGAACTCGATCCGATCGACAGGATCGAAAGAACCATCCTCTTCGCCCATCACTCGGATTGGGATTTCTCCAAAACGGCCGACGATCCGCAATTTTCTTGGATCGACGGAGGAAGCATCCCAGCCGGCTTTGGCGATCATCCTCCGGGACACGGAATAGAGACCTTCGTGTTCCACCCAGATTTTCAACCTCGGCTGGTCGTTCTGAAAAATAAGCGTAGATTCGATCCCTTGCGTGCTCTTTGAAATCGACTTCATTTTTAATGATGATGAAAAAGGTGTGATCTTTGATAGCATATTAGAATCAATCCGCTCAATATCGCGACCCGTGACCTCAAGTACCAAATCCTGCATCCAACGGAATCGAGAATCGGACTGAATCAAATTGTATGGCGAAAAAGTGATTCGAAAAACATGCTTTTGGTTCAGCTGTCCGATGACGTTTTCTTCCCAAATCCTTCCAGTCGGATTTCTGAATAAAAGCGCTTCATTATTCTCGTCTTGAAGACCAATCGGAATATCCTCGACCATTGTTATCGGTAGTTCCGTATTAATGATCCCGACTTGGCTTGAAACCTCACGGATGCTGAGAGACGATTCCGATGATACGATGACTACATTATATAAGCGGTTAGCAATCAGGGAACGCCGGCCGGACTGGGTACTTGCCGAGTGAAGTATAGGCTCCGGAAACCGGCACTGAATTCGTAACGTGTTCTCCGATATTCGAGTGACCAAAATAGCCTCTGATGCGAGAGCCTGTTTCGCGGCACAGAGAATGAAGAAATGAATAATTATGAATAAATGTCGTCTGTAATATTGATACATACTGGTTTAATTTAGCTGATAACTTAAAAAAAGAGACTGGATGAAAATTTGTATAAAAACCAACACAGAAGTACTCCCACCTTCCAAGTGCCATCAATTTCATGATTATTTCGGATAAAATCAAGTATTAATTCTTTAAGAAATCGATACACATACAAGATAAAAGCCCCCCGGCGATGACCATCCGGAGGGCTGTCATGACCATATTCGTACGATTACCAATTCATAGAGATAGCCTTATCGAACAAGCATCACTTTCTGCGCCTTGGTGATCGATCCCGCGTTTAATACCATAACATACACGCCGCTGGGGGAGAGTCTTCCCAGATTTCCCTTGCCGTTCCAAAAATAGCTGTAGCTGCCTGTTTTCTGGTGGAAACACCCCTCGTCCTCCGACGATACAGATGTCGGAGGTTCTCCCCTCAAGGGGAGATAACCTTAAGTCCTCCCTCGTGGGAGGATTTAGGTGGGTGCCAGCAGTTTTCTCACAAGCATCACATTCTGCGCTTTTGTGTCCATCCCCGCATTCATCACCAGAACGTACACACCGCTAGGGGAGAGCCGTCCCGCATCGTCCTTCCCGTTCAGAAGTAGC